>CAMDPZ010000008.1 GCA_945905765.1 Nitrospira lenta | reverse complement strand
GCCTGATTGAGCACCCGAGTTTCGACCCCATAAATCCTGGCTAGGTCGGCAGCCAGGAGAACCCGGTGCCCGCGCGCGACAATGATCACGCTTTCAATGGGGACAGCTCTCTTGGCAGTCATAGCGCAGACCTTTCACTAGTCCGGCATGATGGCCACATTCACCTGGGCTTTGATATTCCAGATTGGAATCTCAAAGCCGCCGTTTCTTGCGCAGACAATCGGAACATAAAATCTTCGGGAAACCGATCGCCATTCCTTATGCGCGTTGCGCGAGCACAGAAGATCATCAGCCTCCACCCCCTCCTTGTTCCGCGAGCAAGAAGGATGGTCCGGCTGCTCCCTTCCCCTCACACTTATTTAAACGCCTCATCTTTTTCCGCCCCTGCCCGCGCCTTCCACCCCAAGTCGTAATATTCCCCCCGATCCCTCGCCCAGGGATCAAACACATTCACGACGCCCTGCAGTTCGCCGGATAATTCCGGCAGCGTCCGTAACAGAACCCGCTTCATGGGTGACACCGGCTGTTCATGCCCATTAGGCGCTCCCTGCTCCATCAGCTCCGGCCCAGGCCCGTTGTTCATGACCCACTCGACGCCAAACGTGGTGTAGAACTCCGGGCGGAAGCTGGAGGTAAAGAACCGGTCGCTGAAGAGGCGGCGCGAGGCGTTGAGGATGAAGACGACGAACTGGGTTTCTGAAATGGCGAAGCCATGGGGCCGCCGGAACTCCGCCAGCCAGCCCACCACCGTATCCACGTCTTCGATATTGTCGATCAGACTGCCGTTCGGATGGCCCAGGCAATCGTTGATGGGCGTCTTGTCGTCGTTCTTCTGCGCCTGAGTGATGTTCTTAGACTCATCACACTGGTGCTGCCCGTAGACTTCGCGCAAGGTCTGCACGAGCTGTTCCTGCTCGCGCCGCACCTCTGGCTTCGTCTCTCGTTGATCGATGAAGTCGTCGAAGCTGGTCAATTGCTTCAATCCGTATTGACGGCGGAATTCGTTATAACGGGGAATGCCCCGCTCCCGGTCCCGGATGAGATCGAGCGCCGCCACGTCGATCTGCTGCGTGACAGATTGCAGCCGGGGCAGCTGGAGGTTCTGCAAGAACTGCGGATGGTTCTGAAGCGTCAGCAACCCCAGCCTCTGGCGGCCCAGGCTGAGCGCCCAATTGGCCAGGCCCTTCTGGCGCATGGCCCCGGTGGCCTTGCTCCGGAAGGTCTCGATCACCGGCACTTTGTTTCGAATGACGTTCGGCTCCTTGTCCCACTCGCGATAGTCGAGCAGGTCCGGCAGCAAGGGATGCAGCCGGTAGACCGTGATGAACTCCTCGGGGAAATTGAAGGGGGAGCCGAAATGGTTGACGCCTCCGTTGATGTCCTCGTCGCTGGCCAGGGTCCAGAGATCCTTCCTGTTCCGATCGAACAGGGCATGGATCGGCGCCCCCTCATACCGATGGTTGCCCAGCCCGAAGATGCCGGGCCCTCCGGCCAGCGCGGCATAGAGGCTGTTCGCTTTCCTGGCATCCTCCGAATCCTCGAGGCGGCGCACGACTTCCTTCAGCGCCTCCGCCACCGCCTCATGCTCGTGGAAGACGCCCTGCCAATTGGCGTTCATGCCCCGGTTCAAGGGTTCGTTGTAGAGCAGTTGCGTGGTCCATTCGATGGTGTGGATCTTGGCGATTTCCGCCGCCACGACCAGCCGGGCCACCTCGAACAGTTCATGCGGGGTGACGTCTTTGTACCGGATCACGCGCGCCGGGTCGGCGGGATTTCTCAAGCCGCTGTCCGCCTCGGGAATTTGAGCTGCCTGTTTCCGGAATTCCTCGACGAAACTGTTGTGCTCCCGCGCGAAGACATTGTGATAAAAACTCAGCCCGATGGACCAGTTGTCGGGAAAGGCCGTGGCTTCCTGGCCGGACCACTGCGGAGCGATCGGATCGCCCGCTTCAAAGACCGGCAGGTAACCCAGCTTGTCGCCAGCTCCTTCCCTCACCGGCAGCAGCAATAGTTTGGCGGGATCGTTCGGGTCTCGCTTCACTCGCTTGCCGGACCGCTCGTCATAGCCATAGAGCTGCGAGGCGTCCCACCAGGCCGTGACATTGTTGCGGGTCGTCTTGGGCGCCCTCGTCAGATAGATCTTGTCGCCCTGCGTGAAGGTCTCAGGCTTCGTGCCCTCGGCGATGAGGGCCGCGTCGATTTTGTCGTCGGGGCGGCAGCCCAGCTTCTGAACCTCCGCATCGGTCAGAGACTGTTCGACATTCTTGACCAGCTGCGTGGCGCAGCCGACGGACTTCCACTCAGGCTGGTTCTGTCCCTCCTCCAGATGCGTGAACCAGTCATGGGTCATGAACTGAATCCAGAAGGCCGCCAGCACATTGAAGAAGGGCGCGGGCTTGTACGAGCAATTTGCCTCTATCGAGTCGCCCGGCAAACCGTGGCCCTCGCGGCATTGATCCTGCGCCGATTGCTGCCGCGTGAAGAGCTTGCGGCTGATCACTTGCGGGTCCGGCTTCAAGAGGCCGATGCGATCGCCATGGCGATTCTTCGTCACCTCGTTGAGGCCCAAGTCTGGGAAGGTGCTGTCGAACTCCACGTTCCGCGCAAAGAGCTGACGGGTCGAGCCCATCAGAGGATTGAAGATATCGTTGCACATGCCCATCTGCGTGCGGAAACGGATCAGCTCGCCCTTGCAGACCTGCTGCGCGCCGACATCGTTGAAGTGGGGGTGGGTCGGGGGCAACTGCATCTCAGACCAGGCCTTCAACACTGGCCCGGCCTTGCCCTCGCGGCCCGTGACGTAGGATTTGTAGGTGCCGCTGTTGTCCAAGAGGTTGAACTTGATGAGTTCGATCCGCTGCAGCTCCAGCTCATAGAGCGCGCCGTTGATCCCATGCGCGTTGGGGCCGATATATTTGGCGTCGGACAGAATGTGCAGAGGGGCTTTTGACGAGACGTCGCCCGCGCCCCAGAAGTTCGGCCAATCCAGCCAGGACCCCTGCCGTAGCGCCACGGCCCGCTCTCCTCCGAGACAACGGGCCCGCTCCTCGGGAACCTTTCCCAGAAACCGCTGATCTCTGATTTTTGTGACTCGCTGAATATCGCCGCGCGCCAGCACTTTCAGACAGGCGACCTCGGAGTCCACCACATCGCATCCACTGAGCAGACAGAGCCCCGCCATGACTGTCAACATCGATCGGCCACGTACCTGTCTCATAGGCAGCCTCCTCAAAAATGAAAAGGATTGCACCCCATGACCAAGCACAGGCTACGGCTCAAGCCAACAAGAGTCAATATTACTTAGATTGGAATACGTGTATTACGATGGTGCGTCGAAAGGGAGATCAGCGGAGAAAGAGGAGCCAGAGGTACACCGAACTGATGAGGACCGAGCCGATCATGACAGGGAACCCGAACTTGAAGAACTGCCAGAAGGAGATGGGATAACCGGCTTTGCGCGCCATGTCCACGATTACGACGTTCGCGCTCGCGCCGATGATCGTCCCGTTCCCTCCCAGACAGGCGCCCAGCGCCAGGGCCCACCAGAGCGGCAGGATATCCGGCTGATGCACCAGGGTGGCATAGTCCGTGATCTCCGGATGCAGCGAACGGGCCAGGTCTACGATCAGCGGATTCATGGCCGCGACATAGGGGATGTTGTCCACCAAAGCCGAGAGGAAGGCCGATCCCCAAAGCACCGCCATCGTGGAGCCGGCAAGGTTCCCCTGCGTCACAACCACCAACTGATCCGCCAGGTAGCGAATCACCCCGACCTTGACCAGGCCGCCGACCAGCACAAACAGCCCGATAAAGAAGAAGATGGTCTTCCATTCGACATCGGTGAGATAGGACAGTTCCTCCACATCTTCCGGCTTCCGCCTCGCATGACCCAACAACATGAAGAGGCTCGCGCCGAGCAGGGCGATCGTGGCCGGCTCAAGATGGATGAGCGAGTGGAAACAGAACCCCACGTTCACAATCCCCAGCAGCCAGAGACAGCGATGCAGAAAGGGCCGATCCGGCACGGCTTCCCGTGAATTCAAAGCCAGCACCGCTGTGCGGAGATGCGGGGACACGGTCATGTTCCGCCCGAAGATGAGCCAGAGCGCCACCACGAATACCACCATGATCGCCACAGAAATCGGGCCAAGAACCGCCAGAAAATCGAGATAGCCCAGCTCCGCCTTGCTGGCGATCATGATGTTGGGCGGATCGCCGACCAGCGTGGCGGTCCCGCCGATGTTGGACGCGAGGGCTTCGGTAATTAGAAAAGCAATGGGATTGAGTTCCAGCCTCTTGGTAATGGCCAGCGTGACCGGCGCCATCAGCAGCACGGTGGTGACGTTGTCGAGCATGGCCGAGAGGCCCGCCGTCAGCAGGGCCAGCAACACCAGCAGGCGAAATGGTTTCGCGTCGGCCTTCTGCGCCGCCCAGATGGCCAGGATCTCGAAGAGGCCGGTCTCCCGGACAATGTTCACGATCACCATCATCCCGATCAGCAGAAACACGACACCGTAGTCGATGCCGAACTCATGGGAGTAGAAGGCCTCGTCTTGCGACACCACGCCCAGCCCGATCATCACCGCCGCCCCGAACAGGGCCACAATCGTTTTGTGTATCCGCTCGGTCATGATGACCAGATAGCAGATGCCGAAGATGAGCAGGGCCAGAGACACAGACGACATGCAATTTCCTTATCACGTAACAACACCGCTGGACGAGAGCCGATCGCTCATTATCGGGAGACTCTCACCGCAATGCAATGAAAGTCGCATAACAGGATGCTTCTGTTGCCCCCCAGACCTGGGATTCCGTGGAGCCTTGCCACGTTGATTCGCGTCGCCGGTCCCGCTACGATGATCGCCCAGGCGAAAGGTGCCTCGACAGGCCCTGACCCTTCACGCAGACAAGGAGGAATCCTGATGCCCCCACCGACCGCGCAACAGATCATCGAAGCCCAACGTCAGGATTGGAATCGCGTGGCAAGCGGCTGGGAGAAGTGGGACCGTTTCTTCGAGCAGAACCTGGCCTGCCTCAATCACCGGCTCGTTGCGGATGCGCGGCTGCGAACCGGGCATCATGTGCTCGACCTTGGATCCGGCACCGGCTATCCGGCCCTGCTGGCCGCGCAGGTCGTGGGACCGCAGGGCAGCGTGATCGGCCTCGACGTGGCAGAATCCATGCTGGCGGTCGCAAGCCGCAAAGCAAAAACACTCGGCCTGGCAAACATCACCTTTCACACCGGAGATGTGACGGCGCTTCCCTTCGGAACTGGTTCATTCGACGCAGTGACCAGCCGCTTCTGTGTGATGTTTCTCCCTCACATTCCCAAGGCCGCAACAGAAATTGCGCGGGTCCTGAAACCGGGAGGCTGGCTCGCCGCCGCCGTCTGGTCCGCGCCGGACAAAAATCCCTCCCTCCTTCTGCCCATGAACGTGATCAAACAGTTCCTCGACCTGCCGCAGCCGGACCAGAACGCCCCCGGCATTTTCCGACTCGCTCAGCCCGGCGATCTCGCAGCCATGCTGCATGAGGCCGGCCTGACAGACCTTATGGAGCAGGAGTTTCTGGCCGAATGGTCCTATCCCTCGGCAGAGGACTACTATCGAAGCCTGATGGATATTGCCGCCCCGATCCAGAATCTGATGACGCAACTGACGCCACAGCAACAAAGAGAAGCGGAGCAGAAGATCGTGGCCGCAGCCGAAGCCTATCGGAGGGACCGAGCCCTGGTGTTCCCCTTCGCCGTCCGTGTAGTCGCGGCGCGCAAACCTCTGTGAACAATCCCGGCCCGAAACTATGGTAGGCTGCTCTGTGACTTCTGCATTCCCCCTATTCAGCAGTTCGCTCGTCCGGCGCTGGCTTCTGGCAGGACTAATCGCCTGTCTGGCCTCTCAGACTGCCTGGGCCGATGTGCCGCGCCTGTCTGCAACTCTGTGGCAGAACGCGCCCGAACAGACGCCGCTCCCGCGGAAGCCCTGGATCATTCACGACCGGGCCATCGCCTTGAACCTCCCCTCGCTGCAGACCCTGAAAGACGCAGCGGCCAGGCCGCACCCTCCCCTCTTCATCGAACTCTTCAATGGTCTCCGCTATGAGTTGGTGATCGATTCCACCATCTCCCGCAGCAACGACTCAGCCGTGGTGCGCGGGCTCCTCAAACAGAGCGATCACGGGGATTTTATTTTCTATATCAATGGCACCGTGATGGCCGCCACCATCCACGTCGGGCATCGCCTCTTCAAAGTCGAACATGTGGCCAACGGCCGGCATCGATTGCTGGAACTGAATCCTGCGAAACTTCCTCCTGACTAGCCACGGCGAATCCCATGATGTATTCCCTCCTGGCCCAGCTGATTCTCATTCTTCATCTGGCCTTCGTGGCCTTCGTCCTGCTCGGCGGGCTGCTCGTGCTGAAATGGCGGCGGATCGCCTGGCTGCACCTGCCTGCTGCAACCTGGGGCGCAGTCGTCGAGTTCACCGGCTGGATCTGCCCCCTCACGCCGCTGGAATATTGGCTGCGCGCGCAGGCGGGAGAAGCCTCCTCTCCTGCCGACTCCCTGGTACAATATCTGCTGCCGGCACTCTATCCCTCCGGCCTCACAAGAGAGAGCCAGATCCTGCTCGGGCTGCTGGTCTTGGCGGTGAACCTCGCGATCTATGGCTGGCTCTGGCGCCGCCCCCGCGCGAATACAACGCGAGGCGCGAAGTAGGACGATTCATCTTGCTCGGCAGACCTGTGGGATAAAGAGATATTGACGTGGTGGTCCGGTCTTGATAGAGGAACGGGCCCGCGCCTATTCATTCGATTGTGAGGATTCTATGCCGATGGATGAGATTACCCAAAAAGTCAGCGACCGTTATGCCAAGGCCGCCTCGACGGGCGAACAGATGTGTTGCCCGACCAGTTACGACATGGCCAACCTTCAATCCTTCATCCCGGAAGAGGTCCTCAAGATTTCCTATGGTTGCGGAACGCCGGCCGGGCTGAAGACCGTCTCCCAGGGAGAAACCGTGCTGGATATTGGATCCGGCGGCGGCATCGATTGTTTCGAAGCTTCCCGGCTCGTCGGTCCCACCGGCCATGTCATCGGGATCGACATGACCGACACGATGTTAGAAATCGCCAGGAGGAACGCGCCGATCGTCGCAGCCAACCTTGGCTATCCTACGTCCAATATCGAATTTCGCAAAGGGATGGCGGATGCGATGCCGGTGGACGAAGGCGCCGTCGATCTGATCATCTCCAATTGCGTGATCAACCTGGCGCCGGATAAACGGAAGGTCTTCCGGGAAATGTTCCGCGTCGCCAAGCCGGGCGGGCGGTTCACGATCTCCGATATCGTGGCGGACCAGCCGGTGCCGCAATATTTGATCCATGACACGGAGAAGTGGGGCGACTGCCTCTCCGGGGCCCTGACGCTCACCGACTATATAGCGGGACTGGCGGGAGCAGGATTTCTGGGCATTCACCTGATCAAGTCCTCGCCCTGGCAGGTGATCGACGGCATCCACTTCTTTTCCGTCACCCTGACCGGCTATAAACTTCCCGCCACAGCGCCGGTCTCACCCGTTCGTTATGCCACGCTCCGCGGGCCCTTCAGCCGGGTGGTCGACGAGCTGGGCACGACTTATTTCCGGGGCGTGCCCCAACCGATCACGCAGGACGTCGCTGCGCTGTTGAGCCTGGCTCCGTTAGCTGGCCACTTTGTCCTGTCCCCCGACCAGCTCTGGCTGGATCAAACCGACGACCGATGGACCGCAGTCTGTCCGCCGGAGGTCTCCTGCCTCTGGCAAGGGCACTTCGCCCTGCTCGCAGGGCCCTTCGTCGAAGCAGCCGACGACGATCACCATATCTTTCGCCGGGGCGAACCGCTGGAGATTTGCGACAAGACACTCGCCGTACTAGAAACAACAGGCTATGAACCCCATTTCGCAATCATCAATCGCGCGAGCCAGAGCGTGAGCGATCAAGCCGACTGCTGCTCCCCTGATGGGGGCTGTTGCTGAGACATGGCTCTGACCCTGCTAGGGCAACAGAATCCCCTCGCCTCCCCCGCTGAGCAACTAAAAATTCTCAGGGGGACGACGAGCTGCCCCCCCTTCGAAACACAACTCGATCGCATGGGCCTGCTCCCCCTCCGCGCCACGGGGATCACCGTCTTGCAACTCAATGTCGGCAAGCTCTGCAATCAAACCTGCCGGCACTGCCATGTCGATGCGGGACCGGACCGGACCGAGAGCATGACCCGCGAGACGGCGGAACAATGCGTCCAGGCTCTCGCTCAGACCGATATTCCAACCGTCGATATCACGGGCGGCGCGCCGGAACTGAACCCCAACTTCCGCTGGCTGGTGGAGCAGGCTCACGCTCTCGGTCGTCATGTGCTGGACCGCTGCAACCTGTCGGTGCTGCTGCTTCCGTCGCAAGCAGATCTGGGCGAGTTCCTGGCCAAACATCGCGTGGAAGTGGTCGCCTCGCTCCCCTCCTATCAAGCGGGGCAAACAAACGCGCAGCGGGGCGAAGGCATCTTCGAGAAATCGATTGACGCCCTACGGCTACTCAACCGGCTTGGCTATGGCCAGCCTGACAGCGGGCTCTTGTTGAATCTCGTCTACAATCCGACAGGAGCCTTTCTTCCGCCGAAGCAGGAGGCCATCGAAGCGCAGTTCCGGAAAGAACTTCTGGCCAGGCAGGGAGTCTCGTTCAACCACCTCTATACGATCACCAACATGCCGATCAGCCGGTTTCTTGAATTTCTCCTGGAGAGCGGCAACTACGAGCAGTATATGGAGCGGTTAGCCAACGCCTTCAATCCCTCTGCTGCGGCCAGCGTGATGTGCCGTCACACGATTTCAGTAAGTTGGGATGGTAGACTCTACGACTGCGACTTCAACCAGATGCTGGATCTGCCGGTGGACCAGAGCAAGCCTACCCACATCCGAGACTTCGACCAGGTTCAACTCGCCCAGCGCCGGATCGTCACGAGCAACCATTGCTACGGCTGTACTGCCGGGGCCGGTTCGTCTTGCGGCGGAGCGGTCACGGCATAAGCCCGCTACTATTCTCGATCCGCTAAAAACTGCCGAATGGCCGAGAAGATCTCGTCGCGGACGCGACGAAAGACGAGGCGGCGACCCTCCGCATCTGCAATTGCTGCCGGATCATCGAAACTCCAATGGATCAATGTCGTCTTACCTGACCAGAGGGGGCAGGTTTCTTTGGCCCGGTCGCAGACCGTCACCACATAGTCGATGGGCTGCGCCGCATATTCCTCAACATGCTTGGACCGATGCTGCGCAATGTCGATTCCGACTTCAGCCATGGCCTCAACCGATCCTGGATTCAGACCGACCGGCTTAGTTCCCGCACTGAAGACCTCGTAGCGATCGCCAGCCAAATGCCGCAGCCAGCCTTCCGCCATTTGACTCCGCGCCGAATTGCCGGTGCAGAGGAACAGAACCGACTGTTTCATGCCGCCACCTCACGCCTGAACCAATGTCTCGTCCTATTACAGATGCCGCAGACCGACAACATGACCGGCACCTCCACCAGGACCCCCACCACCGTCACCAGGGCCGCTCCCGATTCCGGGCCGAACAACGCAATGGCGGTCGCCACCGCCAATTCAAAAAAGTTACTGGCCCCGATCAAGGCGCCTGGCGCCGCAATTTCATAGGGCACATGGAACCGGTACATGAGCCCATAGGCCAATGATGCATTCATATAAACTTGGAACAGGATGGGCACCGCAATCAACGCGACATGCATGGTCTTGCCCATGATGTTCTGGGCCTGAAAGGCAAAAATGAAGACCAAGGTAAGGAGCAGGGCCGAGATGGTGACCGGAGCGAAGCGCGGCAACAGCACCTCTTCCAGCCACAACTGCCCCTGTTGCCTCACGAGCCAGGCCCGGAGCCCCCACCCGATTGCCAGAGGAATTACGATGAAGGCCAGGACCGAATAGAACAAGACATCATAGGGCACGGACAGGGACGAGGCGCCGCTCACCAGCAGACCGACAATCGGCACAAACAACACGAGCATGATCAGATCGTTCACGGAAACCTGGACCAGCGTATAGGCAGGGTCTCCGTCCGTCAGGTAGCTCCAGACGAACACCATCGCCGTGCAGGGGGCTGCGGCCAGGATGATCGCCCCGGCGATATATTGGTCCGCCTCAGCCGGCGTAATCCAGGCAGCAAAGACGATACGAAAGAAGAGCCAGGCAAAGAACGCCATCGAAAAGGGTTTGACCACCCAATTGACGAAGAGGGTAATGACCAATCCGGTCGGGCGAGTCCCGACATGGCGGATCGAGGCGAAATCGACCTTCATCATCATCGGCACGATCATCAGCCAGATGAGCAGCGCGATCGGCAGGTTGATATGGCTGCCCTGGCCAAACTCCATCTCCCGCAGGGTCAGGACAAGGCCGGGGGCCGCCTGCCCGAGCAGCACGCCAGCGACCATGCAGAGCGACACCCAGAGGGTCAGGTACCGTTCGAAGGGATTCAGTTGCTTCTCGACTGCCGGCGGCTTGGCTTCCATGATCTCTCCAAGTGAACCATCAAGAATTATTGATTGATTGAACCAAGAAACGTCAGCAACGAGAATCGGAACGACCCTTCTTCCTCATGACCTTGAGCGAGGCCACCAGCTCCCCAAGCTCCTCAACCGCATCGGCATTGATAGCGTAATAGATCCAGCGGCCTTCGGGACGATCCTGAATCAAGCCTGCATCCTTCAGGACTTTCAGATGAAACGACAGGCGCGATTGCCCGGCCTGCAAGGCATCGGTCAGCTCGCAGACGCAACGTGAACCCTCCTTGAGCTGGTCGAGAATGTCCAGCCTGGTCTCGTCCGCCAGCGCATGGCAGAGCTCGGCGGTTTTGGCCCGGTTCTTCCCCGACAACGTAGGCATGCCTCCTTATACATCAAGAATTCATGATGAGTCAACCGGCGAGGATCCCGATTGCGTCGCTTCTGGCAGTCTGCTAGTCTGGCCTGACTACAGCAACTTCACCCTTTATTTTCGGATGACTACATCGCATGGTATATGACCCCAAAGATCCCTGGAGCAAAAAGAGCGACCCGCTTGAGGATGTCCTCCGGCAGGCCCAGTCGCAGTTCAAGAACCTGATGCCCTCAAGCGGTATCAGGAACCTCGCCATGGCCGCGTTAATGATTGTCCTCGCCTGGCAGAGCGCGTTCATCGTGAGCCCGGACGAAGAAGGTGTCGTCAAACGATTCGGCACCCCGGTCCGCACCGTGGGACCTGGCCCCCATGTAAAAATTCCTCTCATCGAGTCGGTCCTGCAGCCGAAAGTCGAAAAACTCCATCGGATCGAAATCGGCTTCCGGACCGATCGGCAGGGCCGCCAGCAAATGTTGGCGCAGGAAGCCCTCATGCTCACCGGCGACATGAACATCCTGGCCATCGAATTCATCGTGCAATATAAGATCAAAGGCTCGGCGAACTATCTCTTCAGCGTCGCGGAAATCCATGAAACGATCGGCAAAGCGGCCGAAGCCTCCATGCGCGAAGTGGTCGGCAAGAGCAAGATCGACGAGGCCTTGACGACCGGCAAGGCCCAGATCCAGCAGGACACCATGGTCCTTCTCCAGTCCATTCTCGACCAGTATCAGGGCGGCGTCCAAATCGCGGCCATCCAATTGCAAGACGTCGATCCTCCGGAAGCGGTGGCGGCGGCCTTCAAAGATGTGACCAATGCCAAGGAAGATCGGGAGAAGCTGATCAACCAGTCGCAGAGCTATCGCAACGACATTCTGCCGAAAGCCAAAGGCGAAGCCGCGCAGGTGGTGAACCAGGCCAAGGGCTATGCCCAGGCGAGGCTGAACCGCGCCCAGGGTGAAGCCAACCGTTTCGTGGCGACCCTGAAGGAATACAATCAGGCCAAAGACATCATCAGCAAGCGGCTCTATATCGAAACGATGGAAGAGATTCTGCCGAACATGGAAAAAGTCATCATCGACGGCAAAGCGGGCGATCGCGTGCTGCCCTACCTGCCACTTGAGCGGCTCAGAGCCAAAGCCAGCGCCGCTGAGGAGACCAAGCCATGACCAAACAGGGATTCCTCATTGCCATGCTCGCGGTCGTCATGGGGCTGTTTCTCCTGGGAGCCTCGCCGCTCTTCATCGTGGACATCACCCAGAATGCGATCGTGGTCCAGCTCGGCAAGCCGGTTCGCAACCTGACGGAGCCGGGGCTCTACCTGAAAGTACCGTTCATTCAGGAAGTCACCTACTTCGACAAACGCCTGCTGGACTATGACTCGGACCCCCAGGATGTGATCACACAGGACAAGAAGACGCTCCTCCTGGACAACTATGCCAAATGGCGGATTGTCGACCCGCTAAAAGTTTACCAGAACTTTCAAAGCCAGCGGGGCGCGCTCCAACGGCTCCACGACATCATCTATTCCGAGCTCCGGGTCGAACTCGGGCGCCATGACCTGCTGGAAATCGTCGCGACGGGCCGCGCCGATCTCATGACCATCGTGACCCAACGGTCGAATGAGAAGGCCTCAGCCTACGGGATCGAAATTCAGGACGTGAGAATCAAACGGGCCGACCTGCCTGAGCAGAACGAGAAGGCCGTGTTTGCCAGAATGCAAGCTGAGCGGGAACGACAGGCGAAGCAATACCGGGCAGAAGGGGCTGAGGAAGCGCAGAAGATCCGTTCAGAGGCGGAAAAGGACCGCGAAATCATCCTGGCTCAAGCCTACAAGGAATCGGAAGAACTGCGTGGCGCGGGCGATGCGAAGGCCTTTAAGGTCTATGCGGACGCCTACCGGCAAGACCCGCACTTCTTTGAATTTACCCGCTCGATGGAAGCCTACAAAAAGGCCTTCAAAGACAAGTCCACCATGGTAGTGAGTCCGGACTCGGAGTTTTTCCACTACCTGAAGCATCGCTAGCAGGCTGTTGAAAAAGTCCGCCAGCGTCGTTCTCGCATCGCGAAGAGGCTCAACGTACAGCGAAGAGTACGCTTCGCCTCTTCGCTCGCTGCGGCCTTGCTGGACGGCCATTTTAAACAGCCTGCAGAACGGCGAGAAAACTGTTCCCGCCCTCTCGAACCCTGCGTGTCATTGAATCCAAAATCGTTTATCGGCACCCTGCTACCCGTCAGGCCAGATTAGGACAGACCCACCACCTCACCAGTGGCTGGGTCGATCCCGATCCGTTCCCCTGCCGGCTTCTTGGGCAGTCCCGGCATGAGTTGAATGCCGGAACAGACTGCCGTCAGGAAGCCGGCCCCTGCCAACATTCTCACTTCCTTGATCGGCAGCGTAAACCCGGTTGGGCGCCCCTTCAAAGCCGGATCGTGCGACAAGGATAACGGCGTCTTGGCCATGCAGATGGGCAACTGATCCAGCCCCAGCTGCTCGGCCGACTCGATATCCTGTTCTGCTGCTGCGTCGAACGATACGCCGGAAGCCCCATAGATCTCTGTGGCAATGGCCTGAATCTTCTTCTTAATCGGCCAGGAAACCTCATACAAATGCCGGAACGACGAGGGTGTTTCCGTGGCTCTGGCTACAGCCTGAGCCAGGGCTTCCGCCCCCTTGCCGCCATCGGCCCAATGGGTCGAGACCGCGGCATCTACTGCGCCAACCTCACGTGACCTCTCACGAACCCATTCCAGCTCAGGCACCGGATCATCTACAAACGCATTGACCGCCACGACCACCGGCACCCCATGGGCCTTCACGTTCGCAATGTGCTGTTCCAGATTCGCAAAGCCTTTGGCCAAGGCCTCCTGATTCGGCCCGGTCAGCCCTGCCGGAAGCGGGGTCCCGACCTTGACCGTTCCTCCGCCACCGTGAAGTTTGAGGGCTCGAAGGGTCGCCACCACCACGGCCACCGCCGGCTTGAACCCTGAGAGGCGGCACTTGATGTTGAAGAACTTCTCCGCCCCGAGATCGCTGCCGAATCCGGCTTCCGTCACGACATAGTCGGCACAACGTAGGGCAATGGCATCGGAAATAATCGAACAGTTCCCATGGGCAATATTGCCGAACGGGCCCGTATGGACAAAGGCCGGAGTCCCCTCCAGCGTCTGCACTAAATTCGGCAGCAGCGCGTCTCTAAGCAAAACAGCCATAGACCCGGCACAGCCCAGCTCTTCCGCCCGCAGGGCCTTGCCACTCGTCGTGAACCCGACGATGATCTGCCCGAGCCTGCGGCGCAAGTCAGCCTGACTCGAAGCCAAGGCCAGCATCGCCATGACTTCGGAGGCCTCCGTAATCACAAACTGGCCTCGGCGACCCTCTGTCCCCTCTCCCAGCGAGACCTGCCGGAGCGACCGGTCGCTGATCCCCAAGGTCCTGGGCCAGGTAATCCGATTCGGATCTATTCGCAGTTCATTTCCGTGAAAAATGTGATTGTCGACGAAGGCCGAAAGAAGATTATGGCTAGCAGATACCGCATGGGCATCGCCGGTCAAATGGAGGTTGATCTCTTCCATGGGAAGGACTTGCGCCCTCCCTCCCCCGGTTCCTCCCCCTTTGATCCCGAACACCGGTCCCAACGAGGGCTGCCGGAGCGTGACGGCCGTTCGATGGCCGAGGCGGGAAAGGCCCATGGCAAGCCCAATGGACGTGGTTGTTTTGCCTTCTCCAAGGGGGGTCGGATTGATGGCCGTCACGAGCACATAGCGGCCAAGGCGCGCCGATTTGAGCCGCTCAAGCACATCTAGCGAGACTTTCGCCTTCAGCCTTCCATAGGGCAGCAGCTCGCTGGCCAGGATACCAAGCTGATCGGCAACAGCCTGAATAGGCTGAGCCTTCACCGATCGGTTGATCTCAATATCTGTCATAGATTACGTGCGAAAAGAATCGCCATACCGTCATGGCGCGGCAGTATAGCATGAGAACCGAGGGGGATCAGGATGGGAGGGAGAAGGAAACGGAAGGCCGAACGACTACTCGAGGATGTACTTAACCGGGTCCAGCGTCTGCCCATAGACCTTGACCATGTAGTGCAAATGAGGCCCTGTGGCAAGACCGCTGCTGCCGACGAGACCCACGACTTCCCCGCGCTTCACGCGCTGCCCCTCTTTGACTAACGACTTGGCCAAGTGGCCATAGAGGGTTTCGATACCGAATCCATGGTCCAGCTTCACCATATTGCCCAGCTTCGGGTCGAACGCGACCATGGTTACACGCCCTTGGGCCGGAGCCTGAACCGGCGCATTGGCGGCAGCTCCGATATCCAGACCGTCATGCCAGGCTGGTTTTTCCGTAAATGGGGAGACTCGAGGACCAAAACCGGAAGTCACCCAGCCCTTCACGGGCCAAATGGAGGGAGTGGCAGCCCAGCGAGAAGATTTCTGCTCGGCAGCCATGGACAGTTCTTGAAGGAACTGCTCCTGCACCGTCGCTTCTTTTGACAGCCACTCGATACTCGTCTTGATCGAGGCGATCATCTCCTGCTCAGTAGGAACCTTCGAACCGGCCGCAAGACTATCAGAAGCATGGGCCGCTTCAGGAGAGCCAGGAATCAGGCTACTCACATCATTTTTCTGAATCTTTTCAATGGCAGGCATGACATTGCCCTCTGGAAGGGGAACGTCCTCACCGCCTCGCCCGTTTGCGATATCACCTGCCTTGGGGGCTTCAATGCCCAGCATGACCCGGAGTCGTTGATTGACCTCCTTCATGCTCGTCAAACGCTTCTTCAGGTCGTCAACAGCCGTCGAGAAGGCTGCCGTCTGCTCCCGCGAACTCATCGCCTCGGCGCGAAACCCGGCAAGCTCCCAGACTTCATTGGTTCTGATCACATAATGCGAGATGACCAGCGCATCCGCCAACACAAGAATAGACAATCCAATCA
Organism: Nitrospira lenta; assembly: GCA_945905765.1. Taxonomy (GTDB): domain Bacteria; phylum Nitrospirota; class Nitrospiria; order Nitrospirales; family Nitrospiraceae; genus Palsa-1315. The sequence continues at coordinate 32,572 of CAMDPZ010000008.1, read as the reverse complement.
ATATCTTACGAACAGCCTTACGGGAAAAGCTAAACCGCAACGGCTTTGCCGTTGAGCCCCGAAAGATCACGACGGTATAGGCGTCGTTGTTATTTTCTGTACCGTTTCCCTGTCCCATAATTTCTATCCCCCTAATCAGAACGGGGGTTCCTCTACTTCCTTGAGAGTACTCAACAAGTGTACCTATCTAAGGCAGTTCGGTCAACCTTTACTCTCTTTAAAACCGAAATATGCAGATACAACAATTAGTTGTGGGTCTCACCGGCGACCCATGCTAGATATCGATCAAGCCCTGCACTCACGGACAGTGCAATAATCTCGGGAGTCTCATAGGAATGCAGCCCCTTGATCGTCTGCTCAAGGGCCGGATACCGGGATTTCGTCGACTTCAAAATAATGAGAACTTCCCGCCCTTTCACAATCTTTCCCTTCCAGCGGTAGATCGATTGAACCGCTGGAACAATATTCGCGCAAGCTGCCAGGTTGGCCGTCACCATCGCGCTGGCAATCTTCACTGCCTCTTTCTGGTTTTTCGCTGTAACCAGGATCACCAGCACTTGCCTGGAGGCTGTTTTCATACGTGGCGTAGCCATACAGAGAACCTTCCCGCGTCGCACTGGCTGCCGTCCGTGACCTGTACTAGAGCAATTTCTGGACTAGACCCTGTGCGCGACATGAAACACTCATATATATCAATTTGTTATGTCTATATGCGCCATGAATCGCTGCTCCGATGTGTGCAATAACAGATCGAAACAGCTACTCACTGGTACAGGCATGACACAAAATGCACAGTTTTGATCTCGATATTCCGTCTGACTGATGAGCCAAAGCGGCGATCAGTTCATTGACAGCCTTTTCTCCCCTCGCATATGATGCCCGTAGATAAGGAGACTACTCAATGGGTTTTGCCATTTCCCCGAAAGAACTGAAAGCGCGACTCGACAAGGGCGACAAGCTGGTCCTGGTGGATGTGCGTGAGGATTGGGAATATTCGCTCGCCAAGATAGAGGGCTCGGTCCTGATTCCCCTCGGAACCCTTCCGCAATCGCTGGCCAAGCTGACCAAGGATTCGGAAATTATTGCCATCTGCCACCACGGCATGAGAAGCGCCGATGCGACGAACTTCCTGCTTCAACAGGGGTTCCCGAATGTGAAGAATTTGGTAGGTGGAATCGACGCCTGGTCGACTCAGGTCGATGGAACCGTCCCTCGCTACTAGACCTGCTCCGTCTGGATGGGCGGTCCATGCGTTCCGCTCCCTCTCGCCCACGCGATCCAGCGGCGCTTAGCCCATCCGCTCGCGAAAATAATCGACGGTGAGCTTAAGCCCTTCACTCAACTCGGTTCTAGGCTCCCACGACAATTCTTGACGGATCTTACTGGGATCGATCACGCTCCGCGCCTGCTCGCCCTTCTTGGCCGGCCCATGAATTTCCTTGCTGGCTGAATTCGTGTGCGTGATGAGCAGCCGCATCAAGTCGTTGATCGAGGTTTCTTGCCCCGTCCCAACATTGTAGGTGCCTTGCGTGTCCTGACCCATCACCGCAAGATTGGCCTCCACGACATCCTCGACATAGACGAAGTCTCTGGTTTGGCGCCCATTGCCGTGAATGATCGCTTGCTCGTTATTCAGCAGCTTCTGAATGAAGATCGCGATGACGCCAGCCTCTCCATCAGGATCCTGACGCGGCCCATATACATTGGCATAGCGCAGATTCACCACCTGAAGCCCGCTCACCCGTTGGTAGTAGGAGAGATATTGCTCCCCGCATAGTTTGCTGATGCCGTAGGGAGACAGAGGCCGCGTGGGGTGAGATTCAGGGGCAGGGTAGACCTCCTGCTCTCCGTAGATCGCTCCGCCTGAAGACGAAAACACCACCTTCCGCACTCCGTGCCTAACCGCCTGCCGCAACACATTCAACATCCCCAACACATTGACCTGGGCATCGAAGACCGGATCTTCCACCGATTTACGGACATCCATCTGCGCGGCAAGGTGCATGACGACATTGGGCCGTTCGTTGCGAAACACGCCCTCCAGCCGCCAACTCTGAATGTCCATCTTGCAGAAGCGAGCGGCGCGATTGAGGTTTCTCCGCTTTCCCGTGGACAGATTATCCACGATCACAACCTCATGCCCTTCCTGAAGCAAGCGATCGACCACATGCGAGCCGATAAACCCGGCCCCGCCCGTCACCAGTACCTTCATGCCTGCCTCCATCGCCAATGCATCATCGCCCTCATCGCTCTGCTCCAAACCTGGTCATGCTGTCATCGCGCGCGTAAACCCGACCAGGATCTCACGATTGCCTTTTCGCCCGATCACCGGAGAATCGAGCACACCTTTCAGCTGAAGCCCCAACTGCGTTGCACAGGCAATGACCTTTTCCGTCACCGCTTCGCGCTGCGCATCGTCCCGGACGATTCCCCCTCGCCCCACCTGCCCCTTGCCGACTTCAAACTGGGGCTTCACGAGCGCCACAACCGTTGCGGAACGATTGAGGAGACCGACAACGGCAGGCAAAACCAGGGTCAGGGAAATAAAGGAGACGTCGATCACGGCTACGTCGATCGGCTCAGGGACCGTTGTACGGTCAACATACCGAATATTGGTCCGTTCGAGCAAGACAACACGCGAATCCTGCCGCAACTTCCATTCGAACTGCCCATACCCCACATCGACGGCATAAATCTTGGTCGCGCCCCGCTGCAACAAACAGTCGGTGAATCCGCCAGTCGAACAGCCGACATCCAAACCGATCGTCCCGCGGGGATCAATCTGAAAGGCATCCAGCGCCGCCGCTAATTTGTCGCCCGATCGGCTGACGAACAGGGCAGGCTGCACGACCTCGATTCGCGCATCCAGCGGCACCAGCTTCGCCGGCTTGTCTACCATCATCCCATCCACCGAGACTCCGCCAGCCAACACCGCTCTGGCCGCAGCTTCACGGCTAGGCACCAGGCCCTGCAACAACAGCACACGGTCCAACCGTTCTTTGCGAATACGAGGGGTGGATGACATAGGGACTAGGGAAGCACCGCTGGGAAGTGGAGGCGGGCCGAGAGGCCCCTTTCAGAACACCTAGGAGGATGGCTCATCGGATTCGTCGCCTGAAGAGAAGGCATGGATGCGCTTCTTACCGTTCTTATCTTGCACCAGCACTTCGACTTTATGTTCGGCTTCTTCGAGAATTTTGAGGCAATTCTTCGAGAGGCGGATGCCCTCCTCGAAGATCCTGAGCGATTCGTCCAGAGGAAGATCGCTTTTCTCCAACTCACCGACAATCGCTTCCAGCCGCGCCATGGCCTGTTCGAATTTCACCGCTGCCACAATGTGCCTCGTAATCTATAGGTGTAGAAAACCATTATACGCGCCCACCACTCGATTTCAAACCGGGGAATCGTCCACAATCCGCGTGACCCTGCAATGCAAACGCCCGCTGGCCAATTGCGCCTCCAACTCCTGCCCCACCTCCACGTCGCTCGCTCGATGGAGGACCTGACCGGCCGGAACCGTCTGGAGGATACTGTAGCCCCGGCCAAGCACCGCCAGGGGGCTCAGGGCATTGAGCTGCGCCAACATGGCGTGAACCCTGTGACGATGCTGCGCCAGGATCGTTCCCATCTGCCCCTCGAGACGCTTCGAAAATTGCGGCACCGTCGCCAGCCCCTGCTTGATCGCAAGAATAGGATTGAGGCCGGAGAGATCCCGCTGCGCCTCATGCACCCGTTCGCGCCCAGATGTGAGCGCATGCTGAAGCAACAATCGCAACCGATCCACCATGTCATCGGTTCGTTGCGCCGCATCCTGGAGACGAAACCGCACATCCGTCACCCCGCGAATACCGGCATCCAGCCTCTGCCGCTCGAAGGCGCAATGCCGGAGCATCATCTGTCCCGTACGGAGGGTCAGCTCCCGCAACCGTTCCACGATCTCAGCCAGCACCGGAACGACCGCCTCGGCTGCCGCCGACGGAGTCGGCGCGCGGAGATCGGCGGCGAAATCTGCCAGCGTCACATCGACTTCATGCCCAACCGCCGACACCACCGGCACATGGGAGGCGGCAATGGCACGCACCACGACCTCCTCGTTGAAACTCCAGAGATCTTCCAGCGATCCGCCGCCCCGCCCGACGATGATGACATCTACGGAGCCCCAGTCGTTCAAAGCCTCCAGCGCCTCGGCAATTTGACGCCCGGCGCTCTCCCCCTGGACCTGCACCGGAGCGATCAGGATCTGCAGCGTCGGCCAGCGGCGCTTGAGCACGGCCAGGATATCCCGAATGGCGGCGCCCGTGGGCGAGGTCACCACGCCCACCGTTCTGGGAAATGCCGGGAGCGGCTTCTTTCTCTCCTGATCGAACAATCCCTCCGCAGCCAATCGCTCCTTCAACTGTTCGAAAGCCAGCTGCAGCGCGCCGACGCCTTTCGGTTCCACCGTATCGATCACAATCTGATATTCACCGCGCAGCTCGTAGACCGTGAGCCGTCCCCGCGCGATCACCTGCATCCCCTCTTGCAAGGCGAAGCGCAGCTTCAGCGCGCTGGACCGGAACAACACTGCGCGAATCTGGCTCGTTTTGTCCTTGAGGGTGCAGTAGACGTGGCCAGACCCTGGCGCGCGAATATTGGACAGCTCGCCTTCCAGCCAGACGTCGGAGAATTGTTCTTCGATAGAAGTGCGGAGCAGCCCCGTCAACTCCGAAACCGTGAAAACCTGTTTCGGGGGTGCGGGCTGAGAGAAGAGATCAGGGAAACCGGGAGGGCTCGTGATGAGACTCCTTTAATCGATGATGCGAATACGTTCGATCGACAGCGCCTTCCCGAGGCGCGCGTCCAGCTCAATCAGGACCGCGCAGAACACGACTGGCCCGGAGGCCACTTCAAAGCGCCGGGGCATCCCGGTCAAAAACTTTTCGATCGCCAGTTCTTTCTTCACCCCGATCACGGAGTGAAGCGGTCCGGTCATCCCGATATCCGTAATGTAGGCGGTCCCTTTCGGGAAAATCTGGTCATCGGCCGTTTGCACATGCGTATGGGTCCCGACCACGGCGACGACCTCTCCGTCCAGATAATGCCCCATCGCCATTTTTTCCGACGTCGCTTCCGCATGCATATCGACAATCACGGCAGCCGTCCGCTTTTTCAACGCAGCCAACTCTTTTTTAGCTGCCTGAAAGGGACAGTCCAACGTCGGCATGTAGGCCCGCCCCATCAACTGGAGCACGCCCAACTGCTCCCCGCCGGCCGACTCGACTACCACACTGCCAGATCCCGGCGCACCGCTCGGATAATTAGCCGGGCGAAGCAGGCGCGGCTCCCGTGGAAAATAATCGAGGATTTCCTTCTTGTCCCAGGCATGGTTCCCGGTCGTAATGACCGCGAGCCCCATGTCGAACAACTCTTCCGCCAACTCCGGCGTAATGCCGAACCCGGCGGCCGCGTTTTCTCCGTTGCCGATCACGATGTCGACCTGCCGCTGCGCCACCAGCCTGGGCACAGCCCGGGCCACCGCACGGCGCCCAGGCTCTCCAAAAATATCGCCAATGAAGAGAACCTTCACTTCGCATACTCCACATAGCGGCTCTCGCGAATCACGGTCACTCTGATCGTGCCGGGATAGGTCAATTCCTGCTCGATTTTTTTGGCCAGATCGCGGGACAGCTGGAAGGACTCGGTATCCGTGATGTCTTCCGACCGAACAATGACGCGAATCTCCCGGCCTGCTTGAATCGCATAGGCCTTCTGCACCCCTTTGAGCCCCGTGGCCAGCGACTCCAGCTTCTCCAGCCGCTTGACGTAGGTCTCCAAGGCTTCCCGTCGCGCCCCCGGTCTGGCCGCGGACAAGGCTTCCGCCGCAGCCACCAGAACGGATTCGGGACAGATCGGCTCCACCTGCTCGTGGTGGCCTGCGATGGCATTGATGATCTTTTCGCTCTCGCCGTACTTCTTGGCGATCTCGGCGCCCAACATGGCATGGGGGCCTTCTTCTTCGTGACTGACGGCTTTCCCGATGTCGTGCAACAGGGCGCCCCGTCTCGCCAGCTTCACGTCGAGCCCCAGCTCCGAGGCCATGATGCCGCAGATATAGGCCGCTTCGCGCGCATGGTAGAGATTGTTCTGCCCGTAACTGGTCCGGTACTTCAGCCGGCCGAGCACCTTGATCAATTCCGGATGGAAGTCCGAGAGCCCCAACTCGAAAATGATCTTCTCGGCTTCTTCATACATGAGCTTGTCGATATCGACCTTGACCTTCTCGACGATCTCCTCGATTCGCGTCGGATGGATACGCCCGTCATGCATCAACCGTTCGAGCGACACCTTGGCGATCTCCCGGCGCAAGGGATCGAAGCCCGAGATCACGACGGCTTCCGGCGTTTCATCGATGATCAAATCGATTCCGGTTGCGGCCTCGATCGCGCGGATATTGCGCCCTTCCCGTCCGATGATCCGCCCCTTCATCGCGTCGTTCGGAATCTGGACGACGGAAATCGTAGACTCGGCGACATAGTCGCGCACCACCCGTTGAATCGAGGAGGTAATGATCTCGCGCGCTTCCCGCTCCGCGTTCTCCCGCGCCTCTTCCAAGATCCGCTTGGCCAGCCCGATCGCTTCCAATCGCGCCTGACTTTCCATTTCATGGATGAGCTGCTTCTTCGCCTCGTCGGAGGTCATCCCCGCGACGCGCTCCAGCGCCTCGCAGTGCTCCTTCTCCGCTCGCGTGCAGGCCGCTTCCTTGACCGTCAACTTCTCTTCCCGCTTCACCAGCTCCAGATCCCGCTTCTGAAGATCGCTGTCCCGCTTGTCGATCGCGCTGACCCGTTTTTCGATGGTCTCGTCGCGCTGCAACAAACGTTTTTCAACGATGGCGAGCTCGGCCATCTTGGCCTTCTGCTCCTTCTCAAGCTCCGCCTTCGACTGCAGCAGCAGATCTTTCGCTTCCAGCTTCGCTTCTTTGACAATATTGTCCGCTTCCCGCTGGGCATTCTGCACAGACTGGCGCGCCTGCTCCTCCTCTTGCGCCTTCTTCGCGGCGCCAGAGGAACGGCGGATCAGTTCAAAGAGCCCGACTCCGAGCAATCCTCCAACGAGTCCTGTCAGCACATACGCAATAATTGAGGTAAAAATTTGACTCACCCCCCTACAATCGCGAGACGAGAAACGGCCTGTTCCTCAGCCTCATCTTGATACAAGATTGGTCAACGGTCCTGTGCTAATGAAGGGAGCGCGAGCGGAAGATAGGTATACGGAAGAGGATCGCCCAACACGCGGTCGACAGACTTACTCCGAGAACGGACTCCACGGGGATGAAGATCGTGCTGAATTGAGAGAACGAGTCCGTCCCATGCAGGACAAATCCCACGAAGTCCCTCTGCGCTGAACCCCTCTCATCCGCATGAGAGGATTGCGTGCGTGAACCGGAAGCAACCGAAGACTGGTTCCGTGCACCGCACTGCCGGACGGGAGCAGACACTCCATGACTTTATCCAGCATCTCCAAGAGGTTATACATGAGGAGGACGAACCCTTGCGCACATGATCTCTGTCTCAATTTCACCAGCATCAAAAATCCACATCTATTCCGCGGTGACTGCATCATCTTCCCGGATTACTGAACCGGTTCGAGCGTGACCTGATCGTATCCCTACCGTCGCATCCGCGACATCCCAATATCTACACCTGACGATAGCAAAGGGGTCTCCCCTTTGCAAGGCGAATTTACCGGAACAGCGAAGTCGGCACCTGCTCTTCGATAGACTCCATGAGCGACGTCATCCGCCGCTCGACATCCGCCTCGCCTTGGGCGCGCTTCCGTTCAACTTCGAACAACTGATGGGCCAGGTTGACCGCCGTCAGCACGGCAAGCTTCGACGGGGTCGTGGTGTTCATCCCCTCCGCAAGATGGCGCATATGCCCATCCACGAAGCTGGCGAGCCGCCGGATATAGGCCTCGTCCGCCTCGCCGCGGATCGCGAACCGTTGACCGTAGATCTCCACATCAATGGTCTTCGTCAATGGCCACCTCCTTGCGTTCTTCAAAGCACTCCAACAACTCCACGTCGCCGAGAACTTTTTCGATGCGAGACTTGATGTCGACGCGCTCTTGCTCCCAGCGCCGATTCGAATCATCCTTCTCCGCAAGTCGCTGTCGCACCACCGTCAATTCTGCTTCAACTGCCGCGTTCCGCTTTTTGAGTTCTTGAACGAGCTTCACCAAGTCTTTAATGCGATTTTCGAGTGCATCCAGCCGATCCAGCGCCATATCCTTGCTCTCCCTTTGAGCCCCTACAGGTTGTGGCGCACTATAGAAACTTGACTAGATCTTGTCAAGAAATGGCCTTAGAACGTCTTGCCCAACCGCGCATACTCGCGATAGCTCCGCAGCACGCGTTTCACATATTGCCGCGTCTCCTGATAGGGGATCAGTTCGACAAACTCATCCTGGCTCCGTCCGCGATGCAATGCAATCCAATTCCCCACCGCGATCGGCCCGGCATTGTAGGACGCGATGGTATAGGCGACGTTCCCGGAAAACTGTTCGAGCAGCTGCTCCACATAATGGACGCCAATGCGAATATTGGTCTCCTGATCGAACAGGTCCTCCCGTCCGACAGCGGGAAGCCCGAGTCGCTGCGCCACATTGTTGGCCGTGCCCGGCATCACCTGCATCAGCCCGATCGCCCCGACCCGCGACACAGCCCGCCAATCGTATTGGCTTTCCTCTCGAATGATCGCCGCCACCAGATAGGGATCGACGCCCTTCGCCCCCTGCCCCTTGATCGTCGGCAAGAGCCCCATCGGATAGGCCACAGGCCAGAGCGCCGGGGAAACGGACCCGCCGGTCCGCTCCAATTGATCGCGAAACTTAGCCCGCGCAAGCCGGAGGCCATGGTGATAGGCGCCCGCCTCGTTCAGCATCGTCGAGAGCACCATGAGGAGGCCCGGCTCCCGACTATACCGGTCGATCAGCCCCGCCACCTCGCGCGCCGCATCTGAATCCAGCCCCAGCGTCTTCAACTCCAGCGCCCGCCGATAGGCTGCCTGCTGTTCGATCTCAACTCTCGTCGTCACAGCCCCTGCCGCCGCACCGTTCACACCATTCACCGATTCGCCATCGTTCACCGAAGCACTCGTCGAACCTGGCTCCGCCGCAATGGAATCCGGCAACGGAATCTGGGTACGTTCCCGCGCCAGCTGACAGTAATAGGTATAGATAAATCGACGGCAGAGCTGCACATAGACATCGTGGGCCTGCGGCTGCTGGTTCAGTTCGGCTGCGCGCGCCATCCAATAGAGCGCTTGCGGCTCGAACTCTCCGTCATGCTGCTCCACGAGCGCCCGCAACTGGTCGAAGGCCTCACGATAGCGCCCCATCCGGTAATAGCCCCAGCCCACGCGCCATTGCCCCTCGGCTCGCTGAGAGGCAGGCTCTCCCACCTTCGCCACCTGCCGATAGCGCGCAATCGCCTCGTCGAAGCGGCCCTGATCCTCCAGCCATACGCCGGCGAAGAGCGTGATCTGCCCCTTTTGCTCCGGGGACAGCGACGACCCTGCAGCCGTATGAGCCAGCTCCAATAACTTGTCGCCCTGGCCCTGCCGAAGATAGACGCGGGCGAGCCAGACCGAGGCTTCGGAGGATTCCGTTGCGCCCTCTTTCGCCAAGGCGCGAAAGGTCTCTCTGGCCTGGTCGTATAGTTTGAGCCGGACCTGCGCAATGCCGAGCTTCAACTTCGCCTCGGTGCGCTGAGGCGATGAGGGGTCAGCTGCGAGAAACTTCCGGAGCTCCTCAATCGCCTCGGCATGGAAAGCTTGGCCAAGGTAGACCTGCGCCCTGGCGAGCCGCTCGCTCGGCTGCACCACCCAAGGCTCGCCGCCAAGATTCGAGGCCAGCAACGCTTCAGCCTCTTTGGCTTCCGGACTAAACGCAAACCGCACCCAGAGCTGCTTCAGCGTCTCACGGCCTTCCTGAATATTACTCTCTCGCAACTGACAGGCACCCTGCCGAAGCAGCGCCTGGGGCGTCTCCACTTCCTTCTGGCTCAGAGCCACAGCCTTGGCAATCCAGGCTGTCGCCTCGCGGCAACTCAACGTCTGATACCAGGCTTCTCCGGCTCGATAGGCTGCCTTGACCACCAACGGAGAATTCGGCGCGACCTGAGGAATGGTCTCGAACATCTCAGCCGCTTGCTTACCCTCTCCAAGCTTCAGCAAGGCCTCTCCGATCCACAGACGGACATAGTCATCCAAGAGCGGCACATCGTTCTGAGCCGCCCGGAGAAACTGCAGGGCCTCGGCAGGATCCCGCTCCAGGAGCAATACCCCCGACAGCAAGCCGGCGCGCGCAGCCCAGACCGTGGCAGGGAATTGTTCCCTCAGCCGTTGGAGCCGTTCCAGTTTCAGCAATAGGACTTGTTCTTTGTTGAGCGACTTGCCGAGCCGTTCCTTCGGCAGGGCTGCTGCTTGAAAGCAGGTTTCCACCGTCTCACAGGCATCGGGAGCACTTGGCAAGGGAGGGGAAGAGGTATCGGCGGATACAGGCCAGGGAAACAACAGAACCCAGCAGAGGCCCAGAGCCGTGACGGAGAGCAGCTTTCGCACCGTTCGTTGATTCATACGATCATGCACCGGTCGTCGTTTTCACCACTGTGACTACTTATAGCAGTGTCCCTGCTCTCTTGCCAGCAAGGCCGCGTACATCCTATGCCTTGTTCCACTTTTTCAGCCTGTGGTAGGCTGCACCATGTCGCATGAGCCAACCGCCGCCCCATCCGGTTCACCTCCCGTCAACCTCCTGGCCCTCACCGAAGAGGGACTGGGCCGGTTGCTGCAGCAATTTGAATGGCCCCGCTACCGGATCGGTCAGATCTTGCGCTGGCTCTATCAGCGGCGCGCCGGCAGCATCGCGCAGATGACCGATCTCTCACAGAAAGATCGAGAGCAACTGACCCACGTCGCCACGATTTCGCGGACGCAACAGTGCACCGTACTTGAATCAGCCGACGGCACGCGCAAGTTCCTCCTCACCTTGGACGACGGGCTTCGCATTGAAACGGTGCTGATTCCTGACGAGGAGCGGCTTACGCTCTGCGTCTCGACCCAGGTGGGCTGCATGCTGGATTGCGGCTTCTGCCTGACCGGCACCATGGGACTGAAACGCAACCTCAAGGCGCATGAAATCGTCGATCAGGTCCTCACGGCACAAGACCATTTAACCGGCGAGGAACGGCTCACCAACCTCGTCTTCATGGGTATGGGAGAACCGCTGGCCAATATCGAGGCCCTCTCCAGCGCCATCCAATGCCTGATCAATAAGTCCTGGGGATTGGGCTGGTCGCCCCGCCGCATTACCGTCTCGACCGCGGGGCTCGCGGCCCGCTTGAAGGATGTGGCAGCGCTCGGCGTGAATCTGGCCATCTCCTTAAACGGCACGACGGAAGAGCAACGCCAGCAGTTAATGCCGGCGGTCAGCCAGATCGCCTCGCTCAAAACGCTCATGGCCGCCTGCCGCCGCTATCCGCTCGCCCCGACCAGGCGGCTAACCTTTGAATATGTGTTGCTCGCCGGCGTGAACGACCGCGACGAGGATGCCCATCGGCTGGTGAAGCTGCTCAAGGGCCTCCGCTGCAAAGTGAACCTGATTCCCTTTAATGAATTTCCCGGCAATCCCTTCCGCCGGCCGACCGATCGCAGCGTGCTGGCCTTCCAGGCGATCCTCACGCGGGCCGGCGTCGATGCCTTCATCCGCAAGAGCCGCGGCCGCGACGTGCTAGGCGCCTGCGGACAATTGGGCAATCTCTCGCCCGACTATGCGGGACGCGCCTTGACACAAATTGAATCCCGTTGCTAGCATGCACCGTGCGCGCCGCCCAACCATGATCAGGCTGAGTTCCCGACACATGATGCCATTATTTCTTTTGATTGCCGCCAGCAGTCTCCTCTTCGCCTTCGCCTCGCCCGCCACGGCCACAGAAACCCGTGAATTCATCCTGTCCAACGGGATGAAAGTCTTATTGGTCGAAGTGCCTAAAGCGCCGGTGGCCACCGTCCAGGTCTGGTACAAAGTCGGCTCGCGCAACGAAGTCATGGGCCGGGCAGGTCTCTCCCACATGCTGGAACATATGATGTTCAAGGGCACCGTGAAATATCCCAAGGGGACCTTCTCCCGCCTCATCCGCAAGAACGGCGGAATCGACAACGCCTTCACGAGCCAGGACTTCACCGCCTACTTCGAAAATCTCGCGGCAGACCGCGTCGAGCTGGCCCTGGAAATGGAAGCCGACCGGATGCAGGGGCTCGTGCTCGATATGAAGGAGCTGACGACGGAACGAGAAGTCGTGAAGGAAGAACGACGCCTGCGCACGGAAGACGACCCGCAAGGCGCGCTCGTCGAAGCCCTCTTCGCTCAGGCCTACCTCAGCCATCCCTACCATTGGCCAGTGATCGGCTGGTTCAACGACCTGGATGCGATGACCCTGGACGACTTGCAGCGGCATTACGACACCTATTATTCGCCCAACAATGCGACCCTCATCGTGGTGGGCGACATCAAAGCCGACAGCCTGCTCCCTGCGATCAAACAGCTGTTCGAACCGATTCCGCGAGGGCCGGAGCCCAGGCCGATCGCCACGATGGAGCCGGAGCAGAAAGGCGAACGCCGTTTTCTCCTCAAGCGCGATGCGCAAGTCGCGTTCGTCATGATGGGCTACCGCGTGCCGAATTTTTCGAGCGAAGACTCCTACGCACTCGACATTCTGGATTCGATCCTATCGCACGGGAAAAGCTCGCGCCTCTACCAGAGCCTCGTGTATGAGCAAAAGTCGGCGCTGGCCGTCGGATCAGAGTACAGCTTGCTACAGAGCGACCCGGGGCTGTTCTACTTCTATGCCCTCGTGAGCCCCAACCAGAAACCGGAGCTGGTCGAGGAATCCCTCAACCGGGAGATCAAGCGTCTCCAGGCCGACCTGCCGACGGAACTCGAGCTCCAACGGGCGAAGAACCAGGTCGAAGCCTCCCATGTCTTCGAACAGGATTCCAACTTCCGGCGTGCCATGTTGCTCGGACAGGCCGAATCCGTCGGCGCCGGCTGGCGGAAGATCGACCAGTTCGTCGAACGGATCAGAGCGGTCACCGCCAAGGACATCCAACGCGTCGCCCGCCAATACTTGACGGAAGACAACCGGACCGTCGGCACCTTGATTCCCGTGCCGCCGAAACAACCGGACGCGCCCTCCAGCGCCGCGCAACAGGGAAGGCCCTAACTATGCCGACGGCAAGACCACAAACGATCCTAGCCCTCGTAATGGGATGCTGCGCCTGGCTCTGGGCCGCCGGTCCCTCTCTGGCGGCAGAGATCGCCCCGACGAAATTCACCACCGCGAACGGCATCACGGTCCTCGTCCTGGAGCAACATTTTCTCCCCATTGTGGAAATCCACGCGCTGATCAAAGCCGGCTCGGCGCAAGATCCTCCCGAGAAAGCAGGCCTCGCGAACCTCGTCGCCAGCCTCCTGGATGAAGGGACCACGACCCGCACCTCCAAACAGCTCGCGGAGCAAATCGACTTCATCGGCGGAACCCTGGAGGCGAAAGCCTCGGAGGATTTCACCACCGCCTCCGTCCGCGTGCTCAAGAAGGACGCCGATCTCGGATTCACCCTGCTCGCAGACATGCTGCAGCATCCCGCATTTCACAAACAGGAGTTCGACCGGATTCGCACCCAGCTCCTGGGTGAGATGGCCAGTGACAATGACGACCCTGGCCATATTGCTATGAAGGCGTTCAATCAGCTCGTCTTCCACGGACACCCCTACCGCTGGCCCGTCAATGGCACGGAGGAGACCATCAGCAAGATCTCCCTGGCCGACGTGCAAACCTTCTACGGACGGGAATACTCCCCGTCCCGCGTCATCCTGACCATTGTCGGCGACGTCACGCTTGACCAGGCCGCAGCGCTGGTCCAAACTCATTTTGGAACGTGGAAAAAAATTGCGGCGACGGCGCGGAACCAGAAAAAACCCCTGCCGGTCGAGCGGAAAACGGTCCAACTCATCGAAAAAGACCTCACCCAATCCACCATCGTGATTGGTCATGGAGGCCTCTCGCGCGCGCATCCTGATTTCTATTCGGTCACGGTGATGAACTACATCCTGGGGGCCGGGGGATTTTCTTCCCGCTTGATGGATTCGATTCGCGACAAGCAGGGACTGGCCTATGGGATCATGAGCCACTTCGACGCCAGACTGATGCCGGGCTCATTCTGGGTCAACCTCCAAACCAAGACGGAAACGACGAACCAAGCCATCGCCGGCGTCCTGACCGAGATCAAATCCATCCGCGACCAGCCTGTATCAGATCAGGAACTGGCCGAGGCCAAATCGTTCCTGGTTGGCAGCTTCCCGCTGCGATTCGATTCCACCGCGAAGCTCGCCCAGGTGCTCGCGCAGGTGGAATTCTATGGCCTGGGGTTCGAATATTTTACGCAATATCCGAAATGGATCGACCGGGTCACGAAGGAAGACGTGCAGCGCGTCGCCAAACAGTACCTGGACCCCCAACGCTACGCGCTCGTGGTGGTGGGCAACCTCGCCAAAGCGAAAGTGAAGCGCTAGTCCACGTTGTCTCGACGCGACCCCGAGGTCAAGCATTCATGATGACCGAACCCCTCCAAGGCAAACTCGACCGGCTCCGCCAGGTGATCTCGGACATGCAATCCGTCCTGGTCGCCTTCTCCGGCGGGATCGACAGCACCGTCGTGCTGAAAGTCGCCCATGAGCAGCTCGGCGCGCGGGCGCTGGGCATCACCGCAGTCTCACCGACCTTTCCCGCGATCGAACTCGACGGCGCAAAGCAGGTGGCAGCGGAGATCGGCGCGCGCCATGAACTGGTCCAGACCGATCAGCTCGATATCCCGGCCTTCGTGCAGAACGACGCGGCCCGTTGCTTCCACTGCAAAACGGATCTCTATCAATTGCTGGACGGGCTGCGCGAACCCCGCGCAAGCCGGTGGATTGCGGACGGGACGAATCTCGACGATCTGGGGGACGACCGGCCCGGCATCACCGCCGCGCGCGAATGGAACGTGCGCAGCCCGCTGGTCGAAGCCGCACTCTCGAAGGCCGATGTGCGGGCGCTCGCCCAAACCCTGGGACTCTCCAATTGGGATAAGCCGGCAGCCGCCTGCCTCTCGTCCAGAATTCCTCGCGGCATCCCGATCACGATCGATAATCTCCGTCGCGTGGAGCAGGCCGAAGCTATCCTCCAGGCTGAAGGATTGCGCCATGTGCGGGTACGGGAACATGGAGAGATCGCGCGAATCGAGGTTGGAGCGGAGGAATTTGTTCGGCTCAATCAGCCGGAGCTGCGCGCGCACATCAGCGCCAGCCTCCGCAAAGCGGGATTCCGTTTCGTCTGTGTGGATCTGGAAGGGTACAGACCGGGCGGGACCAGCCTAGGCTGACCCGCCCGATCGAGACTTTATCGCTGGTAGGATTTCGACAGGGCCTCGAGCGCCTCGTCTGCGAACTTCTTGTGGTCCGCGTCAGTCAAACTGCGCTGCACCACCTTCTCCGCCACCATCAACGCCAACTCCGTCGTCTGGGCGCGAATGTCCTGAATCGCCTTGCGGCGTTCATGATCGATTTCACGCGTCGCATCGCCCTTGATCCGATCGGCCTCAGTCGTCAGCCGCTGCTCATTTTCTTCCATGAGCCGCTGCGCCCGCTCTTTCGCGGCAGCCAAAATGCCTTCCGCTTCTTTCGCCGCGGTATTCAACTTGGCCTCGTACTCCTTGAGTTTCCGCTCGGCCTCTGACCGATGACGCTCGGCTTGATCAAGGCTGTCCTTGATTTTCTTCTCCCGCTCTTCCAACACGCCCAAGATGCCCGGGAAGGCAAACTTGTAGAGCACGAAGAACAGAATCCCGAACGACAGGACTTCCCAGAAAATCAGGGAAGAAAAAAAGTGAGATTCAAACTGCGGCATATCAACTCCCTGGGGTAGAGGGGGAAGGGTCTACGGGGTAGCAAGTCCTGCTATCCCCATGATCCCCTTACCACTGTAACCCGTTTATTTCCGGAGACCCATGATGATGAAGGCAATGACCAGACCGTACAAGGCGATGGCTTCCACCAGCGCGAATCCGATCCACATATACTTTCCAACGCGAGCTTCCGCTTCCGGCTGACGCGCCACCGCTTCGATCATCTTCCCGAAGATGTACCCGATACCCACACCGGCTCCGGCAAACCCTGCCGCCGCCAACCCCATGCCCAATAATGCTGCTGCTGCTGAATCCATTGTGTCCTACTCCTCCCTTGTCTGAAACTCACACGCGCTAGTGCGCGTGCTCATCGTGGCCGTGTAAGTGGAATGCGTCTCCCAAATAGACGCAAGTCAACACGGTAAAAATATACGCTTGAATGAATGCGATACCGACTTCCAATCCGTTCATCGCGATTGTGAACGCAAAGGGCAACCATCCGATCAACAGGCCGCCGCTAATGGCCAGACCGAACAGGACCCCGAGGATCACGTGGCCGGCCGTCATATTCGCAAACAACCGGACGGCCAACGAAATCGGCCGCGCCAATTGGCTGATCAACTCGATCGGGATCATCAAGGGCAACAGCCAGGCCGGCGTGCCGGGCGGCACGAGGATGCCCAGGAACTTCACCCCATGCAGCAGAAATCCCATGACCAGGCTGAGTCCGTACACCAGGCAGGCGAACACGGCGGTCACGACGATCTGGCTCGTCACCGTATAGCTGCCAGGGATCAACCCGATCAGGTTACAGAAGAGGATGAACAGGAACAGCGTGGCGATGAGGGGGAAGAAGCGCATCCCCTCTTTGCCCATCGTATCCATGATGATGCCGCGAATGAAGTCCACCATCATCTCCGCCATGCTCTGCAGCTTGCCCGGCACCAGCTTGCGCGCCGACCCTGCCATCACCATGAGCACCGCCACCAGGGCGACGACCACCCACATGATGACCACGGCTTTATTGATGGAAATGTCCAACCCGCCCAGCGAGATCGGGATCCAATTGTGCAGCTCGAACGGATGAAGCGGACTTTCTTCCATGATACGTTCGTACTTTCTCTTAAAAATCGTTAAGTCTTCGGCCACCGTTGCGCCGACCGGTACGCATTCCTGATTCCGGCTACGACGCCCAACACCAACCCCACGACCATTCCCCAGGGAGTGGAGCCGAAGAGATATGTATCACACACCCAGCCCAACCCGCCCCCAACAATCAGCGACGCGAGCAGATCGGTCCCGATCCGGACCGCTTGGCCGAGCCCCGCGTACAATGGATCTTGTGAAGGGGGCATGTTGTACCCACGGAGGAGAGTGCATGACGCAGTCCGTCACGCAAGGACTCTGCCGTTTGCGGGCGCGCAATTCAAGCAGAATCATCCTAAATTTGTCAAGCGGACCTCTGTTGTGACAGAGCGGGAACAGTCGGGTATAGTGGGTGGCGCGTGATTTGTCCAGCAATCGATCGTCACCCATGACTCGTTTTTCCCAACCATCATTCCTCACCGGTCCTCCGCAGCCCTTGGTCCTCACGATGGACAACCGGGGAAGAACGCCCTTCGACCTCTATCGATTGATTGCCGCTCCCTCTCAGCCGTCCTTCCTCCTCGACAGCGGGAAGGGGACAGATGGAGAGAACCGCTATTCATTTCTGGGGAGCAGCCCCTTCTCCGTGCTGACCGGGCGACAGGGACAGGCCTCCCTCCGGACCAGCAACGGACAGGTCCATTCGTCGAACGATCCCTTCGGCAGCCTCCAGCGGCTATTCGACGGACCCAAGATTGAGCCTCCACCGGGCCTGCCCCACTTTTTGGGTGGAGCCCTCGGCTATTTCAGTTACGACCTCGTGCGCGACTTTGAAACGCTGCCAGTCATGGCCAAGGACGATCTGCCGATCCCCCATTTGCAGTTCGGTCTCTATGACCTCATCGCCTCAGTCGATCATCGACAGGACTTATTGCAGCTTATCTTCTGCCCTCCCATGGAACGGTTTGCAGGAGAGCCTAGAGAAGCCCTCTATCGCGAGGGCTTAGACCGGCTGGCCGAATGGGAAGACACATTAAGCGGACAGCCCACTCCTCTCGCGGAACTCCCCTCCCTCGATCGGATGGCCTTTCATCCGGACCAAACGCGCGAAGCCTATCTCGATCGAGTCCGGCGCTGCCAGGACTACATTGCGGCGGGAGACATCTATCAGGCCAACCTCTCGCACCGCTTCACCCTGCAACCGCCCGACGCCTATCGCGACAGCAGGGATCGACAAGCCTACGAACAGGAGCTCTACCGACGGCTGCAGGCCGTCAACCCCTCGCCTTTCTCAGGGCTTCTGCGCTTCGACGACGTCACCTTGATCAGCTCCTCGCCAGAACGGCTGGTCCGTCTCCACAACCGGCAGGCGGACACGCGCCCGATCGCCGGCACCAGACCTCGCGGGCGCGATGATCTCGACGATCAACGGCTCATCGGCGAATTGCTTGCGAATGAAAAAGAGCGGGCGGAACACCTGATGCTCGTCGATCTCGAACGCAACGACCTGGGCCGCGTCTGCCAGTTCGGCAGCGTGCAGGTCGATGAATTCATGGCCATCGAGCAATATTCCCACGTCAGCCACATCGTCTCCAATGTCAGCGGGACCTTACGGCCGGAGGCCACGCCCTTCGATCTGATTCGATCATTGTTTCCCGGAGGCACCATCACCGGCGTGCCCAAGATCCGCTGCATGGAGATTATCGAGGAGCTGGAGCCGGTGCGCCGCGGCCCCTATACCGGATCATTCGGCTACATCGGCTGGAATGGCGACCTCGACCTCAATATCATCATTCGAACTTTGGTATGGTGTGGAGGGAAGGGCTACTTGCAGGTCGGCGCCGGGATTGTCGCCGACTCAGACCCGGCCAAGGAATACGAGGAAACGATGCAGAAGGCCCAGGCCTTCGTCAGCGCCTTGCAACGGAATTAACCATGTGGATTTATCTCAACAATCGATTCGTGCCAGAACAAGAAGCCGTCGTCTCCGTCTTCGACCATGGCTTCCTCTATGGCGATGGAGTCTATGAAACGATTCGCTCCTACGGAAGCCGGATCTTCATGCGGGATCAACATCTCGCCAGGCTTCGCCGGTCTGCGGAGGCGATCGGCCTGACCATTCCCATTCCGGAGCGGCAATGGCCGGCACTCCTCCATGAAGCCATGACGAAGAACGAGGTCGGGCAGGGCCACAACGACGCCTACCTTCGCATCACCATCTCACGGGGGCCCGGCGACATCGGCCTGGATCCAGCCCTCTGCCCGACCCCCACCGTCGTCATCATGACCAAACCGCTGCAGCCTTCTCCACCGGAACAATACAAGACCGGCGTGAGCCTGATCGTCGCCAAGACAAGACGGAACCTGCCCAGCGCCCTCTCGCCCCAGATCAAGGCCACCAACTTCTTGAACAATATCCTGGCCAAGCGAGAAGCGATCGCGGCGGGAGCCTTCGACAGTATTCTGCTCAACTGGGAATCGCAGCTGACCGAATGCACCGTGAGCAATATCTTCTTCGTCCGCGCCGGCAGGCTCTGTACCCCAGCCCTGGACTGCGGCCTATTGGACGGGATCACCCGCGACCTGCTGCTCGGCCTTGCGCGGGACGCGCAGATTCCGGTCGACGAGGGCCATTTCGGCGTCGAATCCCTCCGCCAGGCGGACGAATGTTTCCTCACCAATACGACGATGGAAGTAATGCCGGTCACCAGAGTGGACGGCCATCCGGTAGGGAAAGGGACACCAGGCCCCATCACCCAGCAGCTCCATGGGCAATTTATGGCCAACCGGGCGCGCTTTTTAGAACCCTAGCAGCCACACCTCTCCTTAGACCCTGTTGCTTTTCCTCACTATTTCCCCTGAGCCCCCCGGCATAGGAGCTGCACCTCTGCAGTTGCTTGACAGCCATTGGCAGGCTGGTATCGTTGCAACCAGACGGGACACCTTTGCTATGAACATGACGTCCATCACACGACAGGCAGCCCTGAGACTCGCCACAGCAGTACTCGCGGGGCTTGGCTCACTGACCCTCACCGCGCCGACAGCCGAGGCGGAGATTTATCAGTATGTCGCGCGCGACGGCTCCATTGCCCTGACTAATGTCCCGGTCGATCCCCGCTATCGAAGAATCGATACGGCAGCCCGCCTGCGCCATGCCTCCATGTCCGAGCGAGACCTGGAACCGGTCATTCGCCGCTATTCCTCGCAACACCGGCTCCACCCCGCATTGGTCCGAGCCGTCATCAAGGCTGAATCGAATTTCGATCCCTTGGCCATCTCGCGCGCAGGCGCAATCGGCCTGATGCAATTGATGCCACAGACGGCTCTCCGCCTCGAAGTGCGGGACATGTATGACCCGGAGGATAATGTGGGGGGAGGCACGAAGTATCTGCGTCAGCTACTGGACCGGTTCCATGGAAATTTACCGTTGGCCCTGGCTGCGTACAATGCGGGAGAGAATGCGGTTGAACGTTATCAGGCGCTCCCTCCGTATAATGAAACCAGACAATATGTCCGGAAGGTGCTCCAATATTACCGAGCGGGCCTGGTCCGCGATGGCGTGCTCCTGACACGTCCGGTCACCCGACGCGGCCCCGCAGAGACAACAACACCCCCCGCGATTTCCGGACAGCTTTCCCGTTAACCACGTCCCCGCTCGAGAGGCGGCTATGTTGCTGCCAGCCGGCCCGCTTGGCCTCCGGGAAATCAGACCGGTAATGGGCCCCGACGCTATTCTCCCGCCAGAGCGCCGCTTCCGCGACGCACTGCGCCACCTGCACCATGTTCTTCACTTCCAGCGCCGCTCTGGTCGCAAACGGCTGGGCCACGAGTTGCGCCCAGCGGGAGAGTTGCGCGCAGGCCCGAACGAGGGACTCGCCCGAACGAATGACGCCAACCTGGCCCCACATCGTGCGCCGGAGCGAGCTGCGCAACTTTTCCTCGTCTTCCAATATGCCGAATGGGCCAGCCCGGAGCGCCGCGTCTTGCGCCGTTAACTTGGGGATCTCCTGCCTCTCGGCAAACGCCACAGCCGCCGCCGCCGCACGCGCGCCGAACACCAATCCTTCGAGCAAGGAATTGCTCGCCAGCCGATTCGCGCCATGCACCCCGCTGCAAGCCACCTCTCCGGCGGCGAAGAGCCCCGGCACCGTCGTCGCGCCGTTCAAGTCGGTCCAGACTCCGCCCATCATGTAATGAGCGCTGGGAGACACCGGGATCCATTCCTCGGTGATATCGATGTCATACCGCAGACAGGTCGCATAAATCGTCGGGAACCGCCGCTTCACGAACTCCGCGCCCAAGTGGGTCACGTCAAGATAGACGTGACGCGCTTTCGTGGCCGCCATCTCCGCCAGGATCGCCCGCGACACAATGTCTCGCGGCGCCAACGCCCCCATCGGGTGGTAGCGCTGCATGAATAACGCGCCCTTATTGTTGCGCAGCTGCGCCCCTTCGCCGCGCATCGCTTCCGACAATAAAAATGGCGGGCTCGACGGCAGATACAATGCCGTGGGATGGAACTGCACGAACTCCATGTCTTGCAGCACGGCCCCTGCGCGCAGCGCCATGGCCATCCCGTCGCCGGTGGCATTCGGAGGATTGGTCGTCCGCGCATAGATCTGGCCGGCGCCGCCGGTCGTCAGCACGATCGCGCGAGCCGGCAGCACAAACTGGCGGCCGGACGCTTCATCCAGCACCGCAGCCCCGCAACACCGTCCGTTCTCGACTACGAGATCCACGGTAAAGTGATGGTCCAACCGTTGAATCTGCTTCTGCCGATTCACTTCGGCAATCAAGACGCGCACCATCTCGTTCCCCGTCGCATCGCCCCGTGCGCGCAGAATGCGGCTCCGGCTGTGAGCCGCCTCCCTGGCAAACGCGAACTTGCCGCCGACCTTGTCGAACTTGGCGCCCCACCCGATCAATTCCTGAATCCGCTCAGGGCCTTCTTCGACGAGCACCCGCACCGCTTCTTTCCGGCAGAGCCCATGTCCCGCTTTAATCGTGTCGGTCAAATGGATGGCCACGTCGTCTTCTTCACTCATCGCCACCGCCACTCCGCCCTGCGCATGAATCGAACTGCTCTGCAGCGAATGTCCCTTCGTCAGCACCATGACACGGCCGGAGCGGCTCAGCTCCAGAGCCGCGCGGAGACCGGCTACACCGCTCCCGATGACCAGGAAATCAGCCTGCAGCGGCACGCGGGATCGACGAGTGGCCATGGATTACTTCTTCTTCGGGGACGGTGAAGGGGGCGTCGTGATTTGCCGGGCTTTCATGCCGAAAGGAGAGTCGCCCTGCATCCCTCGCAATAAAATGGCCTTGGTGCCGACCCACTGCAATCGCGTATGGCCGCGCTGGCGGAGGCCAGGATCGTCCGCATTTTTCTTCCACAGGCCCTGCCAATGCACGAAGACATCGACATCGTCCCCCTCGACCATAATGCGCTCGAGCGAGAACTCCAAGGTGATGGCGCTAAACGTCTCGAAGTCGCCGCGCGCCTCTTCCTGCAGCCGATCCAGCTGGTCGAGCGGCATCATGAGCGAGGCCAGACCGGCCGCGTCCTTCTGCATGTAGGCCTGGCGAAGCGATTCCACCGCCTGATCGATACGGAGATATCGTTCGTGATCTTCAGGATATTGAATCGTCTTATTGCTGCAACCGACGCCGAGCCACGCAATCGAGCCGACCAGACACAAAACGGGAAGCCATGAAATTCTATAGGTTGTCATCATGGTTGCAGTATAGGAATGGGTCTCAGGCAGGTCAAGCGGCCCGTGAACCGGCCCGCGCCGAGCCACAGGGCTCCCAGCGACTGGGCCAAGCCGCATGCTCGATCAATTTAATCCGCCGATGGTCTTGCAATTTGGGCTGGAAACTTCTACACTCCCCCCTTCGCAGGAGAGAACGCATGTCCAGTGTTTTGAAAAAACGCCGTAAGAAAATGCGCAAGCACAAGTATAAGAAGTTGCGCCGGCGTCAAAAATTCGAACGTCGTAAGAGCTAGGCTCACCCGAAGGCGGGGAGGAGGGGTTCGTGCCCGAAGGCAAGAAGGTTCGCATCCGCGTCCGGACTGTGAGCTGTGTCTACGTAGGCGACTTCCTCATCCCCGCCATGCGGAACCGCGTGTCTGACGCGCTCAACGAAGAGCAACGTCTTTTTATCAGCCTCACCGATGTGGTGATCGACGATAAGGAGCGCTCGGACTTCGTTGCGCTCAATAAGAACCTGATTGAGTCCATCGCCCAGCTCTAGCTGCCGGTGGGCATTCTTTCTTGAACGCTCTTCCGTGCTCATTGCGCTATTCATAGCCGCCCCGAAGATCACCCCCTCACCATGTCCACTTTCTCACGATTTCTCCCGTTCCTGAAGCCCTATCTGTCCCGCATGGCGCTCGCAGGCCTACTGGTCATGGGCGTTGCCGCCATCAACCTGGCCCTGCTGCGGCTGGCCGGCATCCTCTGGGACGTCATTACCGTGCAGCGCGATCAGTCCCGCATGACGGAGCTGATCACCCTTTTTCTCGGGCTCGTCGTCCTGCAGGGAATCTGCTCGATGGGCCACAGCTATCTGACCGCATGGGTATCGCAGCGCATCGTCGCCGACTTTCGCCGGCACCTCTTTTCTCATTTGCATACGCTGTCGGTGAGCTTCTTTGCCCGCCGGCGCACCGGCGAGCTCCTCTCACGGCTCATGAACGATGTCACGGTCATCCAATCGGTCGTCACCGAAACACCGATCGACAGCGTGAAACATCTCGTGACCTTCGTCGGAGGGATCGCGTTCTTACTGGCGATGAATTGGCGGCTCTGCCTCTTGATCCTGGTCCTGCTTCCCCTGCTCGTCCTCGCGGCTAAATTCTTCGGGCGGCGACTGAAGTTCCTCTCCACCTCGATCCAAGATCAGACTGCGGCCCTGAGCACCCTGATCGAAGAAGTCATCTCCGGCATCCGTATCGTGAAGTCCTTCGTCCAGACGCAGCGTGAAGAAACCAGATTTGCCGCGCAAGTCGAACAAACCCTGACATTAACAATGCGACGGGCCAGCATCATGGCGGTGTTTATTCCCGTCATCAGCCTCCTGACCTTTTCCTCCGCGGCGGCGGTCTTATGGTACGGGGGACGCCAGGTCATCGACGGAGCCGTGTCGCCGGGCGATCTCTTCGCCTTCGTCCTCTTTGCCGGCATCCTGATCGGCCCCTTCAGCTCCGCTGCCCGCGTGTTCACGCAGATCAAGGAAGCCCAGGGCGCGACCCAGCGGGTGTTCGAAATTCTGGACACTCCTTCCGACGTGAGCGACTCCCCCACGGCCACAGCGCTACCCGCAGTCTCGGGCCACATCAAGGCGGAGCACGTCGGCTTTGCCTACGATCCGCGCCAGCCGGTCTTGACGGATGTGTCCTTCGAAGCCAAGCCAGGCGAACTGGTCGCCATCGTCGGTCCCACCGGCGCGGGAAAAACGACCATGATGAACCTGCTCCATCGCTTCTACGATCCGACGGAAGGGCGCATCACCATCGACGGGCAGGATCTCCGGCAGGTCACGATGGACAGTTGGTATCGGCAGGTCGCCCTGGTCCCGCAAGAAACGATTTTGTTCGGGGGCACGATTCTCGACAATATCCGCTACGGGAACAGGGAGGCGACGGAAGAAGAAGTGGTCGCGGCGAGCCGCGCGGCCCATGCGCACGACTTCATCATGAACTTCCCGGACCAATATCAAACCGTCGTGGGAGAAAAAGGGATCAACGTGTCGGGCGGACAGCGGCAGCGCATCGCCATCGCCAGGGCCATTGTGAAGAACCCGCGGATCTTGCTGTTGGATGAAGCCACCTCCGCCCTCGACAGTGAGTCGGAGCGGCTCGTCCAGGAAGCGCTGGAGCAACTCATGAAGGGCCGCACGACCTTTGTGATCGCCCACCGATTGACGACCATCCAGCGAGCCGATCGCATCCTCGTCTTCAACAAGGGCTGCCTTGTGGAATCCGGCACCCATGCCGAGCTGCTCGACAAAAAAGGCCTCTATCAATACCTCTATACCCTCAGGCTCACCGAGCTCCCGTCCTAAACCTCGAAGACTGCCCCCAACTCGACTCAATTTCCACCCCGAACAGACCGATATAGAAAAAGTCCCTAAGCGATCCTAGCGGGTCAGCCTTCTCGCCCATGGTTCACCCGGCTGTTCGCCCGCCACAGGATATGCCTCCCGTATCAACATGCACTTACGCTGGCGGACCAAGCAGTCTCCTGGTAGGGTTCTAAGAAACGGTCTGCTCCGCCAACTATTCTCTTGTACGGCGGGTTGAGGAGTTCCATGCCACGTGCGCGCCGAACCGCCCCATCAAACAAACCGGCTACCCCACCGCTCGCCGCAGAACAGCAGCGCCTTGAAGAAGACGCCCGCCGGCAGGAACATTGGAAACGCTGGGGCCCCTATCTCAGTGAACGGGCCTGGGGGACCGTCCGTGAAGACTACAGCGCCAACGGCACCGCCTGGGAATCCTTTCCCCACGACCATGCCCGCTCGCGCGCCTATCGATGGAACGAGGACGGGCTGGCCGGCATCTCCGACCGCCACCAATATATCTGCTTCGCCATCGCCCTCTGGAACGGACGCGATCCTATTTTAAAGGAGCGGCTCTTCGGCCTCACGGGCAACGAAGGGAATCACGGCGAAGACGTCAAAGACTATTACTTCTATCTCGATTCGACGCCGACGCACTCCTACATGAAATATCTCTATAAGTACCCGCAAGCGGAGTTCCCCTACACGAAGCTCGAGGAAGAAACTCGCCGGCGCAGCAGGACGGACGGGGAGTACGAACTGATCGACACCGGCGTCTTCGATGACGATCGCTACTTCGACGTCACCGTGGAATATGCCAAGACCACCCCGGAAGATCTTTCCATCCGCATCCAGGTCGTCAACCGGGGGCCCTCCCCCGCTAACCTGACGCTCCTGCCCACTCTCTGGTTTCGCAACACCTGGTCCTGGGGTCTCGACGCAAGGCGACCGCGCATGAAGGAAGGAACCGCAGCCAAGGGCATGAGCGTCATCGAACTGGAGCACGAGTATTATGGCAAGCGCCGCCTCTGGTGCGATCGCCACCCGACGCTGCTCTTCACGGAGAACGAGACAAACAGCCGCCGGCTCTATGGCGACGAAGAAGGAGCCCGGTATGTCAAAGACAGCTTTCACGACTATGTGGTGCGGGGCGATCACGAGGCGGTGAACCCCGATAAGATCGGCTCGAAAGCCGCGGCCCACTACACCTTCACCTTGGCGCCTGGCGCATCGGACACCGTCCATCTGCGCTTGACGAACGACACGAGCGCCACAGGCCCCACACGTAAGTCCTTCGATGCAACCTTCACGCAACGGATTCAGGAAGCCGACGAGTTCTACGACAGCCTCGCGCCGAGCAATCTCTCCGACGATGCCCGCCTCGTGCAGCGCCAAGCCTTCGCCGGCCTGCTCTGGAGCAAACAGTTTTACCATTACGACATGTCGCGCTGGCTCAAAGGCGATCCGATGGGGCCGGAACCGCCGCGCGAACGACTCCGCGGCCGTAACGCCGACTGGTCACACCTCTACAATGCCGACGTCATTTCGATGCCGGACAAGTGGGAATATCCCTGGTATGCCGCCTGGGATCTGGCGTTTCATTGCATCCCCCTGGCCCTAGTCGACCCGACCTTCGCCAAAGAACAACTGATCCTCATCCTGCGCGAATGGTATATGCATCCGAACGGTCAGATCCCGGCCTATGAATGGGCCTTCGGCGACGTCAATCCTCCGGTCCATGCCTGGGCGGCCTGGCGGGTCTACAAAATCGAAAAAAAGCGCAAGGGGACTGGAGACCGGGTCTTCCTCGAGCGGGTATTCCAAAAACTCCTCTTGAATTTCACCTGGTGGGTGAACCGTAAAGATGCCGAAGGGAAAAACATTTTCCAGGGCGGATTCCTGGGCCTCGACAACATCGGCGTCTTCGATCGCGGCGCGCCGTTGCCCACCGGCGGCCACATCGAACAATCGGATGCGACGAGCTGGATGGGCATGTATTGCCTCAACATGCTCTCGATGGCGCTGGAACTGGCCCGCGAGAACCGGGCCTACGAGGACGTGGCCAGCAAATTCTTCGAACACTTCGTCTACATCTGCCGCGCCATGAACAATATCGGCGGGGAAAAGATCGAGCTCTGGAACCGGGAAGACGGATTCTTCTACGACGTGCTCCATCTTCCCAACGGGGAGACCTTCCCCTTGAAAATCCGCTCGCTGGTCGGACTGATCCCGCTCTTTGCCGTCGAGACCTTGGATTTCGAGCTCATCGATCAGCTCCCGCGGTTCAAACACCGGATGCAGTGGTTCATTGAAAACCGTCCCGACTTCAGCTCGCACGTGGAAACTCAAACCCATGACGGCGGAGTCCGGCGCTTCCTCTCGCTGGTGAGCCGCGACCGGCTAAAATCCGTCCTGGGCTATATGCTGGACGAAAATGAATTTCTCTCTCCCTACGGCATTCGCGCCCTCTCGCGCTACCACAAGGAGCACCCCTACGTTCTGTCGGCGCTGGGCACGGACTATCGCGTCGACTATGAGCCGGCCGAGTCGAGCACGGGAAATTTCGGCGGCAACTCCAACTGGCGCGGCCCGATCTGGTTTCCCGTCAACTATCTGCTGATCGAATCGCTCCAGAAGTTCCATTACTTCCTGGGCGACGAGTACAAGGTTGAATACCCGACCGGTTCCGGCCGCTCGCTCCCCTTGAACGAAGTCGCCGCAGAATTGTCGCGGCGGCTCACCCACATTTTCCTCCGCGACCATACCGGGCGGCGCCCCGTGTTCGGCAACACCGAAAAATTTCAAGACGACCCCCTCTGGCGAGACGCGATCCCCTTCTACGAATACTTCCATGGAGACAACGGCACAGGCCTCGGCGCAAGCCACCAAACGGGCTGGACGGGGTTGGTGGCGAAGCTGATTCAACAATCGGGGGAGTAGGACGGCACAGATTGGGCGGGCTTCTTGCTCGCGCAACGCGCGGCCTCAGAAGGTGAGGCGCGAGGGGGAGGGAAGCTTTCTTTGCTCCCGGAGCGCGCGCCCTCAGAAGGGCCTCGCTCGACGGCCGCAGTCGAAAGCTTCCCTCCCCCTCGCTTGGTCGGCTGATGAACTGGGATGAAAGTAAGCGTTGGATGCGCGCAGTGGAAGACCACCCAATCTGTGCCGCCAGTGAAGGTGAGTGATAATGAGAATTGAAAAAGACGCGTGCCAGAACCTTGAACGCGCGCTCAGCCTTGAATGGCTGGAGACTAACGGCCGCGGCGGATTCTCGTCCGGCACGGTCGCAGGCGCGAATACCAGGCGCTACCATGCGCTGCTCCTCACGGCGCGGAAGCCACCAAGCGAACGTTTCGTCTTCGTTAATCATCTCGACGAATGGCTGGAGGTAGACGGCCAGACGATCCCCCTCTCGACCAATCTCTACCCCAACGCTATTCACCCGGAAGGGTACCGCCAATGCACCGGCTTCACGCCAGACCCCTGGCCTACCTGGACCTATGACTGCAACGGTACGATCGTGCAACGGGAGATCTTCTGCGTACGCAACCGCGATCTGGTGGTCCTCCGATGGACGATTACCAGGAAGACCAAGAAGACGATCACGCTACGCCTGCGGCCAATGCTGAGCGGGCGCGATTACCACGCCACTCACCATATGAACGACAGTCTCTCTCCCGCCGCCACCGTGACGGACGGGCTCGTCTCCTGGCAGCCCTACAAGGGGTTGCCATCGGTGCAGGCGCTCCAAAATGGAGCCTATCGCCATGACCCGACGTGGATTCGCACCGTCCGGTTCCCGGCTGAGCAGCAACGAGGACTCGACTTCGAAGAAGATTGGTGGTCGCCCGGTGAGTTCACCTACCAGCTCAACCATGGAGCCGCAGCGACTTTGGTCCTCACCACCGAGCCCATCGACTCAGTCGATGTCACGGTATTGATGAAGAGTGAGCGGAAGAGACGAGCCGGCCTTCGTGCGTCGGCCCCAACTACTGACTCCTTGGCAGGCGAACTCTGGTACGGGGCGGATGCGTATTTCTCTGCGCGAGACAGCCGGCAAACCGTCATGGCCGGTTACCCCTGGTTCACCGACTGGGGACGGGACACCTTCATCTCGCTGCCGGGACTCTGCCTGGTGACAGGCCGATGGGAAACAGCCTGGCACATCATCGAATCCTTCGCCGCGCATATCTCGCACGGCATGATCCCGAACCGCTTCCCAGACTCAGGAGGACAACCGGAATACAACACGATCGACGCCTCACTCTGGTTTATCCATGCGATTGCACGATATCTCGCGTACAGCCAAGACGAGGCGCGCGTCCGCGCGATCGCCTGGCCAGCGGTGAAACAGATCATCGACGGCTATCGGCAGGGCACGCGCTATAACATTCATATGGATGAAGACGGGCTTATTGCCGGAGGGATCTCAGGAATGCAACTCACGTGGATGGACGCCAAAGTCGGCGACTGGATCGTCACACCACGTCAGGGGAAACCGGTTGAGATTCAAGCCCTCTGGACGAAGGCCTTGGAAATCGGGGAACGGCTTGCCACGACATTCGGCGAACCGGCCTACGCGAAACGTTGCCGAGAGGATCGACAGCAGGCCGTCACATCCTTCCGCGCAAAATTCTGGAACAAAGCAGGAAACTATCTCTACGATGTGATCGACGGACCGGAAGGCAACGACGCATCGATTCGCCCCAACCAACTCTATGCCATCTCCCTCTGCGACGATCTCGTCGCCACGAAACAGGCTCAGCAGTTACTCCAAGTCGTGAAGGACCATCTCCTCACGCCGGTCGGGCTACGGACCCTGTCGCCGACGGACAGCCGCTATCGCGCAAGGTACGAAGGCGGGGTGATGGAACGGGACGGAGCCTACCATCAAGGAACCGTCTGGCCGTTTCTATTGGGACCGTTCATCACAGCCTGGCAGAAGGTCCACGGCAAGAGCCAAGCGAAGAACAAACAGGCTCGGGCCTTTCTCAACGGACTGGAGCAGCATCTCCATGAAGCCGGTCTCGGCCAAGTCTCAGAGATTTTTGACGGGGACGCGCCGCACCAGGCACGAGGCTGCGTCGCACAGGCCTGGTCGGTGGCAGAACCGCTACGGACCTTAATCGAAAACCTCGGCGCCACAGCCTGTACCAAGCCTGCCCCATCGAAAAAATCCTAACCGAACGCAGCAGGCTGACCAAGAATCCAGAAGCGCTGCCAAACTACAGCCCGATCGTTTCGATCACCTGCATGTCTTCAGCGGTCAGGATAAGCTGCTCGGCTTCAAGATCTTCTTTCATATGTTGGGGGTTCGTGGTGCCGGTCAAGGGAAGCATGCCGACCTGCATCGCAAACCGGAAGACGACTTGCGCGAGACCCGCCCCTAACCGTTTGGCAATGGCCCTGATGGCTGGCTCGGCAAAGATGCCTTGGTTGGCGGTCAGCAACGAAAATCCTTGATAGATGATGCCATGGGCCCGGCAGATCTCCCGCACCTCTTTGTCCCATCCCAATGCGGCATAACAGCGGTTTTGCACCATCATGGGTTTCACCGTGGCCTGGGCGCAGAGCTGAGCGAGCTGCTCCGCTGTGACATTGCTGATGCCGATCATTTTCGTTTTCCCAGATCGGTAGAGCCCCTCGATGGCGGCCCAGACCTCCCGATCCGCCTCTCCCAATCCCTGCCGTTGATAAGGGCCATGCAACACATAGGAGTCGAGATAGTCCGTGTGCAGATGGGCCAACGAACTATCGAACGACTGGATCACTTGGGTCGTCAGATCGGCCGAGGCATCGTACGGGGTGCGGTGGTCCTGCCCATTCGTCGAGGTAAACTTGGTTTGCAGAAAGAGACGATCGCGCGGAACTCCTTGTTTTGCGAGGGTCAGCAAGGCCTCCCCCACCAGAGCCTCCTGGTAATGGATCAACTGGTTGGCCGTGTCGATGGCCGTGAAACCGGCCGCCACGGCCAGCTGCACCAGTTGCGTCGTGGCCTCTTTTTTCCAGGCCGTGCCATACATGAACGAAGGAACTGGCACATGGTTATAGGCGATTAACGACATGGGTGTTCTCCTGAAGCACAGTCTGGATGACGAGAAGAAAGGGAACGAGAGAAGTAGGCAGGCCCAAAGGAAACCGTGTCAGATTCTTCGTGATCAGGGAACATGGGAGACGGCCTTCAGCCGTCCCCCAGGAACCGACTTATCGACGAGCGGCTCGATCGCGCTCGCAGCTTTCAGCCGCCAACATCTTCTGGCCCGCGCTGGCATCCTGAGGGATCCGTCCCGCGCAAGCAACCGAACTATCCTCCACAGATCCGGAGGCAACCCGGTTGATGTCCTTCGACAACGAAGCCTGCACCGGCGCCGACGGAACAGCGGTAAAACCCGTCGTCCCTTCGCTCGCGCAACCGCCCGTCATCATCCCCAGCAAGGCGATGACACCGAATACATTCACTGATCGATTTGCCATGGCGCGCCCCCCTTATGCATAAAAACCATTGATCTTGCTTAAGGCGATCCTACCCCCCCATGACACAGAAGAACAAGCGCGAGGGTCTTGCGATCTACGCAGCCTGGCTAGTTCGGGCCTGTTTGCGACGACTTCCGGTTCGCCGTCCCCTGCAAATCCATATCCAGAGAAACCGCGCTGTCCTGCTTCTTAGGATCGAGCTTGAGCGGCATCTGATCGACCACCAGTTTGACCAAAGGCACCGCGACGATATAGGGAGTCTTCTCCGAAGGATTGGAATGCATCGAGAGCCGGACATTTTTCGGCCGCTGGCTCGGCGTCAACAGGGGCTTCAGCTCCGCCGCCACAAATCCCACGAGCATCCCGCTGCCGTCAGCCAGCTTATGGATCTCATAGGCATTCGCGACGGGAGGGGTCGCCTCCAACGGAAGGTCCGGGCTCTGTGTGACCAGAGCCAAACCCAACAGTCTGGGAGTAATAAACCCATAGCTCCCCGTCGGCGCAACCGAGAAGCGAATCCCGGAAGCAGGGGCACTGAGCTCGATCACTCCGTTCTTCGTCCGCAATTGCCGACGCAGTTCCATTTCATTTCCAGTCGCCTCGATCACGACCGCCGCCGGCGCGGCTGTTTGCACCGGCAACACTTCCGTCTTCCCTCCTCCTCGTGCTGCATCAAGCGACGCAGGGAGCAGGCTCATCAGGAACAGGCCCAATAACATGCCGGCGAGCACCGACCGGACAGACATGGGTCGAATCAATCGCGCAACGAGGTCAAACATGGGTAAAAATCCTCCTGGTACGGCAATAAAGAGCGAGTCGTGAGATACGGCATAGCACTATTGTTTATCAAGCTTACCCTATGCGGCGCAATCGAAGAGACGTAAAACGTGAGACGTGAGAGGTGAAACGAGAGGATGGATCGTGCCTTGTGCGAACACAAGGGACTAGCCAGACCGCCCTCCCCCCTCACT
>CAMDPZ010000007.1 GCA_945905765.1 Nitrospira lenta | reverse complement strand
GCCCAGCGGTTGGATCCGTGAGTCACCGGCTGGCAACACACGGAGGTAGCCCCATTGTCCCGACTGCGTATAGGGCAGCCGTGCATTGGACCACACGAAGTCTCCCACCTGACGATACGGGCCGCCCGCACCGCCGCGGATGAAGACATCGAGGATCTCGGACCCGGCGTACTCCACGACGCTGATCTGGTCGGCGCCGGGCATGTAGGGTTCGATCGGCCATTCATGGCCTTCGACCGCAAACATCCCGTTCTGTTCGCTGTTCGCGCCGATCACATGGATACGGACCGCGTCACCGGCATGCGCCTCGATCAGAGGCGTCACCGGATCTTCCGGCTTGTCCACCACGCAGGGCTGGAAAATCTTGCCTAGCGAGCAGCCTTGCTCCTCACGGAACTTATAGGGTTCCGCGCGGTAGTTGACCGACGTCAACCCGGCCACGTTTTGCACATAGGGCATGAACGCGGTGCCGATGATGTTGTCCTCGTCTTGGAAGAAGAGGGCCACGTCACGGTAGTTCCGCTTGCCGACGTTCTCCGTCAAGCTGGCGTCGACAATGACGTCAGCTCTCCAGGCATTCTTCTGCGACACATCCGCACCGGTCACCGGATCGCGATACTGCGACCCGCGCGGACCGACCACGATGGCGCCGTACAATCCGTTGCGCGGATTCACGACGATGTTGCCACCGTCCCACACCAGCGACGTCGTTTCCTTGTTCGCCGGATGTGCGTAATAGGTATAAGTGCGGCTCTCGCCCGGGGCCACCGTCTGATCGCCGGCATTGTTGCCGACGTTCAAGCCCTGGCTGTCTCTCGGATCGAAGGCCAGGCCCGGCGCAAAGAATGACGCCCGGCTCGCCTTCATCTTGTTCTTCAGATTCACCTTGATGCAGTCACCAAGGTTGACGCGCAACGTGAGCGGACTTGGCATCACATTGCCCGACACGGTGGTCGCTTCTTCTTCCAGCGCGAAGATCTTGCCTTCCGGCACCGTCATTTCAATCTTGCGCTCGAAGTCGACTTCGATCGTATCCGGCGCCTTCGGATGAAGTTTCAACGGACGGTCCAAGGACACGACGTTGAAGTTCTTCACCGGAGCATCAGCCGGACAGACCGAGTTCGGCGTGGCGGGAATCCCGAGAGGATTGGTCCCCTTCGGGAGCGGCTTCAGATCAGCCGTTTCCTTGTCGAGTACGCGCACGATGCCCCATCCACCTTCGGCGAAGTGTGACGTTCTGCCGTTGAAGTGAATGTAGTCGCCCGGCATACCCTGGAATCCGCCCGCCTTGGTCACGAGGTCATACCGCTCGGCGATCCCGACGTGAATCGAGTTCTTCCGATTGGCATCCGCCGCATAACGTTCCGTGAGGAACGTATGGCCGGAGATCGTCCAGACGTGGGATTCGTTCATGAGCTGGTGCAACAGACGGAACACCATCGTGTCCCCTGTGTACGCCCGCAAGAGCGGCGTACCGGGATCGCCATGGATCGCGCTGCTGAACAGCTTGGACGTATCCGGATTGTTGGACAGACGTTGTGCAAACGGAGCCGCGCGGAAGTTGAAACCGCTGCCGGTCGTATGCGTACCGCCGTTGATGTACTTGTTCGGAGAGGCCAGAATCTTATCCGGCATCTGGAACGAAATGGTCTTACCGGCTTCCAACGCCACTTCGATGGGCTGTCCCGGAGGATTGCCCGCCTCAATGGTGTTCACCGTGTGCGGAACGGTGTCATGGATCGACACCATCAACTCACGGAAGCTGCCGCTGACACCGGCTCCGATCGGCTCGTTGCTGTGAATATCGGCAATCGGGCCGCTATACACCAGCTTGCCGTTCTTCGGATCGTGATAGGTGGACCCGAACGGCTCCACGATCGTCACGCCGAACCCGCCATGCGGCCAGGTCGTCGCGCCGAACGCGTGGTCATGCCAGAACACGGTCCCCATATCGACGTCCACCCACCACCGGTAGCGGACGAACTCCGGCGACACGAGATCGCCCGCCGGATGGTTCTGCTTCAGCGGCTTGAAGAACGTCACAGTCGAACCATTGATCTCCTTGATCCGGGCGACTTCCTGACAGCTCTTGTCCCGCGGCAACGAAGCCGCAGCGTCATGGCCCTTCTCTAAACAATCCATGCCCACCATCACTTCAGTGTTCACATGGAACGGCGTGGCGCCAGGCGCCATCTGAATAGTGATGGACGCAGTGCCCGCCTTCGCGGCACCCGTCAACTTCCCGACCATCGGCGCCGGCAACCCATGTTTGGTCTTCTTACCCCACATGGTGAACGGCCGGACCGACATTTCATACTCGAACCCTGAAATCACACCATCCGAATTCCCCGTGTCGAACTGGAAGAAGTGGGGATGGATGTTGATCTTGGACGACTGGAAATTCGTGTAATCGTCGTCGTCCCACTCGCTCGTCAACAGCAAGTCCACACAGTCATACACGTTTGCGCGGATGACGGCGGGGAGCTTGAGGTCGTCGTTCGCTCTGGTCAGGTTCTCCTCTTCATGGAGCACGTAGATCAGACCGTCCTTGTCGACCATCGCCGGCTCTTTGCCCTGCTTTTTGACTAGAGTAATCGGCATACGAACGAAATGGATATTGTAATGCTTACGATTGGCATTGTCGGGGCAGAGGCTCCAACGGCCCTGCTCGCCCGGCTGTGCCGGCTCGGAAGTCCGTTCACCGTTTGCATCCTGGTGAATCGGTTCCAGCCATGGCGCACCACTGTGGTTCGCGGAGAAAGGCACCCGCTTGCCGAAGTGCGGCTTGAACAACGGCCAGGACATCTTGGCCGTGGTCGGATCAAACAGGATGGCAGGTCTGGTGCTGTCATCCCACTTGGCGGCCGCTGTATATTTCGGATTCAGAGCGGTGCTTTCGCGCTCGCCCCTGGCAATGTTGCCATCCCACTTCCAATCCCACACGGTGGAATCGTAGGCCATGATCTGGCCCTTCTCATCATTCGTGTGGCCTGGCTGACCGGCGGCCGGCACAAACATCTCGACCCAATCCTTGATGTTCACAATGACAGGATCGGACTTCCAGTTGGTCTTCTGGCTCTTATCGACAATCTTGAAGACCTTCCCGAACCAATCGACGGTCGTGCCGATCAGCTTGTCGGACGACACGCCCATCTTCATCCGGCCCTTACGGTCCGGCAATTCCGCCAAGTCAGGCATCGTGTCCGTGTGGGCCGAACCGACTTGCAACGTATTGTAGAAACGTCCGTAACCCCACATGCCCGCCACATAGTGGTGCGCCACGTGGCAGTGATAGAGGAACTCGCCCGCCAGATGCTGACAGCCACCGCCGCCGCATTCCGGTTCGAGGTCCAAGGCTTCTGAAGGCCCGATGACTTCCACGTCCACGCGATCAGACTTGGTCCGGACGACCGGATACTTCACCGGACCATCCTGACCCTTATACCAATGTTCTTCCTGATCGGCGCGCGGGCTGCGCTGCCAACGGATCGTTCCGCTGTGTGGATGGTGGGAGTGGAACACTTCCGATCCACCATGGACCAGCCGCCACTTGACCGGATCGCCCAGATAACCGCGGGCAATCGTGGTCGGGGTATCGCCGAACGTATAGGCGCTGTAGGCCATCGACTCGTCTTCGAAGCCGAAATACTCATGCTGCAGATGCATCTGATCGATACCGAACGGCTCGCTGCGATAGTTGATCGCACGGCCTCCCGGACGATAGGCATCCGTCAGCGGATCGCGCTGGGGCAAGAAGTCGCCCTTCTTGTTCAAGGGGCGGAAGGCTTCGTCGCCGATTTCGTGATAGAACAGCACGAACTCGCGGAAGTCCGGTCCGGACCCGTTATCGATGTTCACCTGCCAGCCGCTCGTGACCTGCTTGTCAGGGCCTGTCCCCAACGCATCGACGTAGCTCGATCCCTTCGGTTCCACGATGAACGCGCCGAAGAGGCCCAACACGGTCAACTCACGGTCATGGCTGTAAGAATGGAACTGCCGCACACCCTCCTGCATCTGCGGATGGATGTACCACTCGAACTCCTGCGCCTTGCCCGGAGCCACGATGGACTCGGGGTTCGTCGTCAGGGCCGGCTTGCCGGTCGCGCTCACGATCATGCTGGAGGCGCTGATGAACAAGCTGCCGTCTTCGCCTTCCATCTGATTGCGGAGGGTCATCTTCACGCAGTCGCCCTGGTTGGCACGGAGCACCAGGGGCTGGATCATATCGCCCTGTAACCCGGTCGACACGGCTCCCGGATCGAAGCCATCTTTGTCGCGAGAGGCCTTGTTCTTGGCTTCCTCGCTGCGGACCTTATCGAGATCCTGAGTCAGCGCGTACATGTACCCGGGATAAAAATCGAGCCAACGATTCAACGTGATCTCGACGTTGATCATCGACACGTCATACTTCTTGACCGGCACACCGGCGGGACACTTCCCGCCCGATGCCATCACCGGCTCACCCTTGGTACCATCCGACATGAGCAGGAAGCTGCTGCCGTCCTGTCCCATGTACTGGTGCATCATCGACATTTCGTTGAATGCACCGGACGTCTGCTGAGCCTTGGCGTCTTTCTGCGCCTGCTGCTCGAGCTTCTCCATCAGGCGATGGTGCTGCATCTCCATCTTCTCTGCATTGCCGGAACGGCCTTCAATGGCGTTTTC
Source organism: Nitrospira lenta (assembly GCA_945905765.1). Lineage (GTDB taxonomy): Bacteria > Nitrospirota > Nitrospiria > Nitrospirales > Nitrospiraceae > Palsa-1315. The sequence goes on along the minus strand of CAMDPZ010000007.1, from coordinate 47,173 downwards.
CACCACTGTCTGGCCTTTCAACTGCTGGGTCCAGCCCGGCATCGCAACCGGAGTGGCATGCCCTGAATGGGCCCCCTCTCCCGATCCCGCCGCAAACAGCCCTGGTGTTGCCACCAGACTGCCGGCCAGCAAGACGCTCTGCAGCATCAGCGCCAACCCTGTACGGCGCCGCCTGCGCGTTGGTTGAAACACATCACCCCTCATAGTACGGCCTCCCCTGTTATGCCCGCCTCACCAGGCGGATTGGTTGAAACAACTCGTCACGCGTATTTCGTTGCCTGTCCGACAAACTCCAGCACGGCTCATGGCCTGTATTAAGCGCTGGTGGGGGGTTCCTCCTTGCAGAGGAAAGGGTCATTCGGAGGCCGGTCCAAAATTACCCAGACCCCCACCAGCAGCGCTACGTATTCGCAACTTGCATGCCCCATGAAGCCATTCGCAGAAATCAGCCGTTATTCCGCGCCAATACTGGCGATTTCCACTTGATGCCACGGTGAAACAAAAGGCCCATTTCGGTCAAACCTCCACAAGACTAGACAGCCAAAAGCAGGGATAGCGACAAGCCGCTATATTTCAAATAGATGCGCTGTCTAACTCTTTGGACAATTGCGGCTACAGAATGGGGCGGAAACGGGCAGAGCTTATTCTTGAAAACAAAACATTGGGACAGGGAACATCAGATATGGAACGGAAAAGACAAAACAATTCAGAGGGAAATCGCTCGATAGCCCTTCGTTTCACGTTTGACGCTTTACTTTTTAGAGCTCTTGAGCGCGACGCTAGCGGATTTTTTCAACAGCCTGCTAGACGTCGCCCAATTCGTAGGCTCGAAGCTTATTATAGAGGCTGGCCCGGCTGATCTTGAGGAGCTTGGCAGCCTTGGCACGGTTGCCTCCGGTCTGCTGAAGCGCTTGCAGAATTCTCGCACGTTCGGCCTGCTGGGCGGCCCCGCGCGCCACGGTGCGGAGGTCATGCCCCGCCTGCTCCGATCCCGCCGCCACGAGATCCTTGCACTGCAACTCGGACCCGCTCGTCGTGACGACCGCCCGTTCAAGATAATGTTGCAACTCCCGCACATTGCCGGGCCAAAGAGCCTGGGTCAACGCCTGCATCACGTCCGGCGGCACATGACGAACTTCCTGCCGATGGCGGGCGCAGGATACCTCGACAAAATGCTGCGCCAGAAGAGGGATATCCTCTCGCCGATCCCGGAGCGCCGGCAGATAGAGCGGGAGCACAGCGAGCCGATAGTAGAGATCCTGACGAAAAGCCTTGGCCTTGACGAGTTCGACGAGATCCTTATTCGTCGCGGAAATCACCCGCGCATCGATCTTGATCGATTGATTGCCTCCGACCGGTTTGATCTCTCCCTCTTGCAACACCCGCAGCAACTTGGATTGAAACGTCGCCGTCGTGTCCGCAATCTCATCCAGAAAGATCGTACCTCCATCGGCTTCCTCGAAGAGCCCTCGCTTCGACGCGTGAGCGCCCGTGAAGGAGCCCTTCACATGCCCGAACAGCTCGCTTTCCAACAATGTTTCCGGCAACGAACCGCAATCGACCACGACGAAGGGCTTATCCCGTCGATAGCTGGTGCGGTGAATCGTCTTGGCGACCAGTTCCTTCCCTGTGCCGCTCTCCCCTTGAATCAACACAGTCGCGCTGCTGTCGGCCACCAGCCGGATCATATCGAGAAGCTCTCGCATCGGCTTGCTCGAACCGATCAACTCGCCGAGCCCCACGTCTTTCCGCGCAACCGACGCATCATTTCCCGCACCGCTCGCAGGATGCAACGGCCCCTTGAATCTCACTAACACAGACTTGACCTCGCCGCTGCTCGCCGCAAGAGGAAAGGCCTGATGCATCCCGCAGTCCGTGCCGTCCCCTCCGGAAGAACAGGCGACGGACCGGACCTCGGACGATTCGAAGAGATTCGTCGCAGGACAGGCGCCACAGGGATCTTCCCTATGGGCAAAGGCCTCATAGCACTTGGCTGAATGATCGAACGAGGGAGAGGTCTCCTCCGACCATGCAGATTCATTCGCATATACGACGTTGAAATTGCGATCCACCACCGCCACTCGCTCGGAAAACCCACCGGCTAATTGCTTGATGGCTTCCAGGCGAGCGGCAAGAATGGGATCTATAGCAGGAGGAACGGCTGAGGGAATCTTTTGAGATCCGGCCATCTCATACCTCGTGACAGGCTAACGTATGTTGTACGATACAAAAATTCAGTTGGTTTTTCCATCCAATGCCGGGCCTAACAGCCGCCGCACGGCCCCCTTCAGCTCACTCAGGCGAACCGGCTTATCGAAGTAGGCCTCCACGCCGATCGCCAAGGCATCGGCTCTCGTTTGAGAATCGCCAAATGACGTGAGCAACACAATCGGCACTCCGGGAGCAAAGGTCCGCAGCCTGGAAATATAATCCAATCCACCAGCCGGCATACGGAGATCCGTGAGAATCAGCGTCGGGCGGGTATCGAGCACCGATCGAAGCGCCTCGTCTCCATCGGCGGCCTCCCGGATCGATACCCCCAGATCCCAAAGTTCATCACAGAGGAGGCTCCGCATTTCCTGATCATCTTCAGCGATGAGTAACACCACTGGCTTCCTTTCCACCATCACATTCATTGCCCCCTTGGCCCCCTTGCGAGGGAAAGACTTCACAACCCATGCCAGCCTGGTCTCGAGCGGTCGCTAGAACAGGAGATTCGTAAGTGAGCCATCCCGCTTAATATTTTGTCGCAATCCAAGAACTTGCAGCAGGAACGGCTATGGGCCTGGTGAAAATTGGGACAGAGCCAGGCCAATTTCTGTCGCAGATCGCGACAGGGCAACGAATCACTGATGATCGGGCCTCTGAAGCAGTGAGAACTCTATGACGAGGAGGAAGTCCCGACCGTCCCAGTTAAATCGAGAGGGAGACGGATGGTAAAGGTCGTGCCCTTTTCGACAACGCTCTCCAGCGTAATAGTTCCACCATGTTCCTCGATGATCCCCTTCACCACCGTGAGGCCCAAGCCAGTCCCCTTTCCGAACTCTTTGGTGGTGAAAAATGGATCGAAGACTTTCGAACGGATCTCTTCCGGCATGCCATGGCCGGTATCGGCAACGTCGAGTCGCGCGTAGTTGCCCTCACGGGCGAGGCTCAGGCTGAGACGGCCCCCCTCCGGCATGGCATGGAGACTGTTCATCACGAGATTGATGAGCACTTGCATGAGCTGGTCCCGATCGGCACGAACAGGAGGCAAGGGCGAGGCGAACATCTTGTCGACCTCAATGCGGCTGTGGGCGATCCGCTCCTGGAACATCTCCAGACTATCCTCCACGATCGCACCGAGATCGGCAGCCCGCCGCTCCGGCGTCCTCCGCCTGGCAAAGGCCAGGAGCTGATTCATCACCTTGGTGATGCGCTCAACCTGCGTGACGATCGTGGTAAGCCCCTTCTTCATTCCTTCGTCGGCGGTGCGATGGAGCAAATATTCCGCGCGCCCCAGGATCACATTCATCGGCGTCCCGATTTCATGCGCCATACCGGACGCCAAGGTGCCCAACTCCGCCAACCGTTCCGCCTGCCGGAGCTGCGCCTCCAGATGTTTGCGCTCGGAAATATCCACGATCGACGCCACCACCCCGCGCCCCTTGGCCGTCTGAATGGGCGTGAGTCCGATTTCAACGGCAAACTCGCTACCGTCCTTCCGCAAGCCGAACAGCTCACGCCGCGCCCCCATCGATCTGGCTTCAGGCGCCTGCATGAAACCCGCATGGTGCTGCCGGTGATCGGATCGAGCGGACCCAGGAATGAGCACCTCGACAGACTGACCGAGCAGCTCATCCCTCTCGTAGCCGAATTGGCGAAGGGCGGAAGCGTTCGCCATCACAATCTTGCCGTTCGCGTCAGTCAGCAACATGCCATTAGGCGCGGCTTCCACAATGAGACGAAACTGCTCCTCACTATCGTGCAACTCTTGGCTCACGCTGGAGTCTTCCCCTCGATCTCGCCCAACTTCCGATAGAGCGTTTTGCGGTCGATCCCTAACATCTGAGCCGCCTGATACTTATTGCCGCCGGTCTTTTCGAGAATCTTGAGGATATATTCCTTTTCCACTTCGTCCAGCGGCAGGGTCCGTTCCGCCGCATCGTCGAGGATGCGCCGATCGCCCCTGGCCCCCTGGATCGCCACCGGAAGATCGCCAGGGACGATTTTTTCGCTCCTGGTGAGTGTGACGGCCCGTTCGATCACATTTTCCAATTCGCGCACATTGCCGGGCCAGGCATAATCCACCAACATCGCCAAGGCAGACTCGCTCACCCCCTGAATCTGTTTCCCGCGAACCTCGGCGCACTTCTTCATGAACGCATCCACGAGCAAAGGAATATCTTCGCGGCGCTCGCGCAAGGGAGGCAGGCGCAGCTCGATCACATTGAGCCGGTAATACAAATCCTCCCGGAAACGTTTCGCCTTGACCTCCTCCGTCAGATGGAGATTTGTCGCCGCAATGATACGCACATCGACCGAGATCGGCTTGTTCGCCCCCACACGGCGGATCTCTTTCTCCTGGATCGCCCGCAAAATCTTGGCCTGCAGCATCAGCGGCAACTCGCTGATCTCGTCCAGAAACAACGTGCCTTTCTGCGCTTCTTCGAAGAGGCCCCGCTTATCCATCTTCGCATCGGTGAACGACCCTCTCATATGGCCGAACAGCTCGCTTTCGAGCAGTTGCTCTGGAATGGCAGCGCAGTTAACGGGAATAAAGGGCGCATCCTTCCGGTCGCTATTATAATGAATGGCCTTCGCCACCAACTCCTTGCCTGTGCCGCTCTCGCCGGTGATCAACAGATTCGTGGGACTGTCGGCGACGCGCCGGATCAGATCGAACACCTCCTGCATCGGCTTGCTCTTGCCGATGATGTGATGAAAACTATATTCCTTATGCACTTCCCGTCTAAGCCGGTTCACTTCTCGCCGTAATCCGGCTTCGCGGATCACCCGCTCGACGACCCGCACCAGCTCGTCGTTCTTCACCGGCTTAGTCAGATAGTCGCTAGCGCCCCGCTTCATGGCCTCCACCGCTGTGTCCACTGTTCCGAAGGCCGTCATGAGCACAACCCCGATATCCGGATAGAGACGCCGAATCTCCGTCAGCAACTCCGTCCCAAGCATCCCTTTCATCCGTAGATCGGTCAGCACGACCGCATAGTCTGCCCCCCCCAATAATGTGAGGGCCTCCTGTCCGCTGCCTGCCGTCGTGATCTGATGCCCACGGTCTTTGAGCACATCGTGAACCAGCTCTCGCATTTCCGCATCATCGTCCACGACGAGAATCGCGCCCCATTCTTCGGTCATGCCACAATCCTCCCTCAATCACTACAATCCAGAAATAGGCTATGGGTACGATGAAAGCCCATCATCCTGGTGCAAAATGCGACAGACAAACCTGCCAGTTTGGGTACAAATGCCCCAATTTGCCAGTTTTAGGATGGTTCACGCAACTGAGCAGAATGAAAATGCAAGGGTAGGGCCAGATCACTGACGGAGCGGCTAGGACGATTCCTGACTGACAGAGGACCAGAGCCCCCTATCAGCCAGGACCGAAAAACGGAACCTATTTCACCTTGGAAAAGTCAGCAGGAATTCTCACTTCTTTTCCGTCCTGCAGATTGATGACAAACACGGACGCCGCGTTGGGATCGAATTTCTCATAGGCAAACCGCGCAGTAAACCGCGACCGGTAGGCCGGCCCGCTCCCCTCGTTCTTGCGGCCACGGTCGGCAGCGGCGATATCGATCGGCTTGATCTTTTTGGAGCCCTGCTGCAACTCGATCAACGCGCCTTCGGCAAAATATTCGTCATCCCCACAGAGCTGCACCTCAATCTCCATATTCGACATGTCCACGACTTTCTTGATGAACTCGTCGGGCATGCGCACATCCGTCTTCCGCTTCTTGGACTCAGCCGCTTCCTGCCGGCCAAAGGCTTCCAGCCGGTAACGCTTGGTCCGGAGGATGGCGCTGGCGCCACAAGAATCTTTTTCGGGGTCGGCTCCGACCCTTGTGACCATCGAAGCATGCTGGAGGATTTTCTTCACCTCTTCGGGACTGTTGGCCTTCTCCATCGGCGCCCGCCCTGCCTCCAAGGCCTTCTGTGCCTCTTCCGGGGACAGCTTCACGTCGATGGCCGAGGCCGGACGAAGACCGACGACCGTCAATAGGCCCACGACTACACAGGTGGCGACGCCACCGACTCGCGCCACAGATGTCAGACCTCTCACAATCATAACTTCCTCCGTACGCAGCACCAGAAATGAATGATGGGGCGGCATTGTACGAAAACCCTCCCCCCTTTGCAATCAACCGGAGAAGCGAGTCCAGTTGGGGTAGGGCTTCATGGCGTACAGGGCCTCAAGATCGACCGGCAGGCTCATGCCGGCTTGCGCGAGCAACCGCGCAACCAGACAGAGCGGCAAGCCGACCACAGTCAAAAAGTCACCGTCGATGGACTCGATCAAGTTACCGCCTGCTCCCTGAATCGAATAGGCCCCAGCCTTGCCGAGACTTTCTCCTGTCGCCAGGTAGTCCTCGTGCGCTCGCTCATCGTAGGGCTTCATCTTCACGACGGCTGCGGACAAGGCGACCTGGTCGATCGCGCGGGATGAACAGACGAGCGCGACCGACGTGAGGACTCGATGGTCACGGCCAGCCAGGCACCGGAGCATCGAACGGGCCTCCGCCAGATCGGCCGGCTTCCCCAGCACCTCATGATCCAGCTCGATCACCGTATCGCTCCCCAGCACGACGGCCTCAGGCCTCTGCTGCGCCACAGATCTGGCCTTGCCCTGCGCGAAATCCTGCACCTGCTCGCTTGCGGTCCGGCCAGGCTCCAACCGCTCCTCGAACGAGGGACTCTGCACATCGAACGGAATACCAAGCAGGGCGAGTAACTCGCGGCGGCGCGGAGAGGTGGAGGCCAGAATGAGTGTCATCTATAGAACCGGAAAGGGTTGCGTCGAAGCAAAGGGTTCGAACGGCAGCTGGTCTGGAACATCGGGGAGCGTCGCGCAGGTCTTGCGAAAGTTCGCCAGCACCTCCTCCACATCGGAAGCCGATGAGACTCGAACCATGCTAGCCCGGAGCGAGGCTGCATGAGGAAATCCCTTGCAGTACCACCCCAGATGTTTGCGCATCCGCCTAAACTGCCCGGTTCCACAGGCAGCCTCAAACCGTCTGGCATGATCGAGCAGCATCTCAAAACGGGCGTCGAGTGACGGCGTGGCCGGCTCAGGCCCCGCGCCAGGGAGCTGCTGCCGCAGCAGGGCTCGCGCCTCCTCTTTCTGCTGAAAGAACCAAGGAGCGCCAAGAGTGGCACGGCCCACCAACACACCATCGACGCCTGTCTCACGCACGCGCCGCACGACATCCTGAAGGCTATGCACATCGCCATTGCCGAACAAGAGGGTTCCGCTGCCCCGAGCAATCTCTGCCGCCCTGGCAATAGCGCTCCAATCCGCCTCCCCTCGATACATTTGCTGCAACGTGCGGCCATGCAGAGAAATCACGGCCGGCTGGTCCATGAGGAGATGCTCGATCCAACGATCGACGATCGCCACGTCGTAGCCGAGGCGGGTCTTAACGGACAGGGGAATTACGTCGCGAACGAGTGGGCGAGCCGCCTGCCGCTGCTCGTTCATCCGCTGAATGGCCTCGACTCTACCTGGCTTAAGCCCCGCGCTCTCAAGGGTCTGGCCTGCCGCCCAATCGGCAATCCCCTGTCGCGTGGCCTGCATAATCGCATGGGCCAGGTCCGGCGTTCGAATCAGCCCTGCGCCAGATCCCGATGACGCGACGCTGCGCGAAGGGCAGCCCATATTGATGTCCAACCCGTCGAACCCCAACTCACAGACGGCATGGGCCGCCTGATAGAAAAGGTCCGGATCCTTCCCGTAGAGCTGCGCCACGATCGGCCGTTCCGCCTCATGATAGACGAGGGAATCCAGCAGGAACTCCGGTCCCCGGCAGACGTCATGCACATGCGTGAACTCCGTGAAGGAGACATCCGGCTTCCCCTGCAACGCCACAGTATGGCGAAAGGTCGCATCGGTGACCCCATCCATCGGCGCCATGCCGATGATCGGTCCGGTCAATGATTGCCAGAAGCTCATCAAGCGCTTCCCCTCTCCATCACAGGCCCCACTACTTCATTCGCCTCTGCATAGGCCTGCCTCAGCACCGCACTTTCCTTTTCGACGCAGGCCAGCGCCTCTGGCGCAACCTCCGCCACAAATTCGATGAACCGTTCGATCTTGAGCAGGAAAAAATCGTAGGACTCGGTGAGGGGACGGGGCGCGCGAAACCAGAAAGCCACGAACTCGGCCAGATCGACGCCTCGCGCCGCTAACAACCGGCAAGTCTGCGGAAACATTTCGCTCAGATCGCCACCCCAATGGAGGATCTCGTAGGGCAGATAGGTCGTGCGGTAGGACATGAGTCCCGTCCGATCTTCCGCCGCTTCCTGCCAGTCCTGTCCTGTCACAGGAACTTGCCCGGAAATAATTTTCGCATAGAGACCATAGTCGTCACGCAGCTGTTGCCGAGCGGATTGGCTGACCGGCTCTTGGGTTGAGCCAGACGGCAACATCCGATCCATCCGTTCAGCGCCCATCCCTTGCGCCATCGTCCGCTGAACGGCAGAGTCGAAACGCCGGACCGCCTCTGCATATTCTTCCACAATCGTCTCGATCGGCTTGGTGTCCACTTCCAGCGCCACAGCCCTCAAGCTTACGAGATTGTGATGGGCCAGGACCTGTTCGAGCATCGTAAAGAGGACCGAGGGAATCGGCGCTGCATGGGCATCCAGCCAGGCTGGAGGCTCTGCTCCCAACTCCGCCTCACCGGCCGACTCATGACAGGCCAAGCCTGCCACATGAATTTCGACCACCCGCTCCAAAGGAAACTCGTCGAGAAATTCCCTGACAAATTGCTCAAGGGACATCCGTCGGCTGACCGCTGTATAGCGATAGACTGTCCAGAGGTGCCCGATGTCCAAGACAAGACCGCAGGGCACAAGATCTGTCACCAGCCTGAAAAAATGAGGAATCGTGATCCGGCCAGCTGAAAAATAGGTAAGCGGCGGCAGCTCCAAAAGAAACAGCGGCGCGGTCCCGTCCGCGCGGGCACCCTGTCGATCCATCGCCTGCTGCACCGTCGCGATATTGGCTGCCACCACTTCGGCGCTCAGCGTCGTATACAACGGTGGCACATAGGTGCCGAACGAATAGCCTGCCAGCTGCTTCATCGCACATTCATGATTCAGCCAGAGACTCTGTATACAATGAAGCTGCGTGACCATCTCATCGACATCCTGTTGAAAGAACGGCGACCCCTGCACGTCCGGCTGGGTAATCCAGAGGCCTTCCCCGTGATAGGCCAGCGCCAGATCTGGCAGCGCCTGCCGAACCACGCTCAGGGCGGTCGTCGTCGCCTTAAAAACTTCCAGATAGTTCGGCCTGAGTCCTCGCTCCTTGAGCTGCGCCATCAGTTCGAACAGATCGGGGGAATAGACATCGACCGACAGGCCCATCCCCTGCGGGGGAATCGACCTGAGGCGGCGTTGAAAATCCTGTTGCATCGCGTCGTGATTGCCCATCGATCTATTCTTGTATTGGTCCATGAATCATTCTAGTCTATTCGCCAAACCCCTGGTTTGACAAGGAACGCCTCGGTCCCGGACGCGAACGCCCCGTCTGCTATACTTGGCTGACATCGCCGGGGGCGGAACCCTCACGAATCGTGCGGACGCGAGTCGGAAGAGGTGTGACACCCATGCCGGATGCCCAGAACAAGCCCTCCAAGGCTACACATCTGATACCAACTGTGATTGCCCATATGATGACACCAGGCGTCGTGCAAATTCCCGGAGATCTCTCCGTCAGCGAAGCGGCCCTGTTGCTCGAACAAGAACAGGCCCCCTGCCTTCTGATCAAGGATACCGACGCGCAATTCGGCCTCATGACCGCGACCGACATTGTGAAAAAAGTCGTCGCGCAGGGGCTCGAACCGCACGACATCGAAGTCCGGGACATCATGACTCGCCCGGTTCAATTCATCGAGCACGATCAAGCCCTGTCAGAAGCCTCAACTCTCATGTTGGAGACCGGCGCCTCCCTCCTGATCGTCACAAAACAGAGCCAGCCGATCGGGGTGCTGAGCGCGCAAGACCTGATGCTCAGCCCGCCCAGACATGTTGCGAGGATCCCCGTCGTGGTGAGTGTCCCAGGCCCGGCCCTGGCGCAGGGACTCAACTATAACGCCATGATCATCCAGCTGAACCATGTCGGCGCCTTGATCGAATCGGCGACGAGACTCACGCCCAAGACGAACGTCGTGCTCGCCTTTTCCATCTCAGGCCAAAACACGCCCCTGACCATTCACGGGAAGGTGCTGGCCTGCGAGAATCCAGAAACAGAACAGGCCGAGGCCTCACCGGAGCCCCGCGCCTGGCATGTCGATGTGCAGTTCACAGACCTCACCTCCTCCAACCTCACCCGCATCAGGGCCTGGGCGCTTCAAACCATGCCCGCGACCCCCAGCCGCTCCTGACGGGCAGATTTTCTCCATTCCTTTGACCGATCCGCAATCAGCTGCTAGAGTTTTCCCAGAGTCACTGACCCTCATCGCATAGGGATGACCCCATGAAAACTTCTACGAGCCGTTCCCGCACTCTGCCCTCGCGCGACGAATTACTCAGCCAAATTCGCACCCTGCTCGATCGCCCGGACTACGACCTTCAAGCCGCGATCATGAAAGAACTCCTGGCCGGGACGCTCCGGCTCCACGATTCCCATCTGGACGCCCTGGATCTCAAGATCGTCAACCGCGCCGTCAAGGAACTCCGGCACGCCTTCCACGTCTTCCACGACTACCGCGACCGGCGCAAGATCAGCATCTTCGGCTCGGCCCGCACCGCCACGGACGATCCGAATTACGAAATGGCCGCCCGGTTTTCCCGTCGAATCGTCGAAGAAGGGTTCATGGTCATTACCGGCGGAGCCGACGGAATCATGCGCGCCTGCCAGGAGGGCGCGGGCCGGGAGAACAGCTTCGGGGTCAATATCATGCTGCCCTTCGAGCAGGGCCCGAATCGAACCATCGCCGACGACCCGAAGCTCGTCACATTCAAATACTTCTTCACCCGCAAACTGATCTTCCAGAAAGAAGCGAACGCGATCGCGCTCTTTCCCGGCGGCTTCGGCACCCATGACGAAGGGTTTGAAATTTTGACCCTCGCCCAAACCGGCAAGAGCGACCCCCAGCCGATCGTCTGCCTCCAAGCGCCCGGCTGCGACTATTGGGACGACTGGTATGCCTTCGTGACCAAACAGCTCCTGGCCAGGAAACTGATCAACCAGGAAGATCTCAGCCTGTTCAAGATCACCACGTCTGTGGACGAAGCCATCGAGGAAATCCACACGTTCTACCGCCGATTCCATTCCATGCGGTATGTCGGACGGCAATTGGCCATGCGACTCAAAACAGGCCTCTCCCTCGAGCAGGTGGCGGGCCTTCATCAGAGCTTCGGCGATCTGTTATCCGAGGGGACCTTTGAGCTGCGCGCGGCCCTTCCGGAAGAACTCGACGAACCGAATCTCAGAAACTTGCCTCGTTTGGTCTTTGCCTCCAACCGCCAGAGCGCAAGCCGGTTGCGGCAACTGATCGATCACCTCAATAAACTCTAAGCCCGCGGAGGAAGACGCTTTAGTCTCGACGAAGCACATGGTATGCTCCGCATCAATGGCTGGCTCCCGTGCACAACACCCATTCGCCGATCCTCCTACCGTCGTCCTCTATCACGCGGAATGCGCCGATGGATTCGGCGCAGCCTGGGCGATCTGGAAACGGTTCCCTACGGCTCGATTCATTCCCGTCAAACATGGGAATCCTCTTCCTGCCGGACTCGAAGATCAACGAGTCGTCATCGTAGACTTCAGCTATGCCCGCGAAACGCTGGACGCTCTCGCCGCTCAAACTAAGGCCCTGCTGGTTCTCGATCACCACATCACCGCAGAGAAGGCCCTGGCCGGCCTTCCCTATGCCTACTTCGATATGAAAAAGTCCGGCGCGGTTCTGGCCTGGGAATGGGCGCACGATCAGCCGGCGCCCTGGCTCCTCAACTATATCCAAGACAAAGACCTTTGGACCTGGGCCCTCCCCTCCAGCCGTGAAATCAGCGCGGCCCTGGCCTCCCACCCCTTCGATTACCAACTCTGGAGCAACTTCCAGCAAAAAGATCTGGAGCAGGAGGGACGCGCCATCCTCCGGTATGAAAACGAACTCGTGAGCAAACTGGCGGCGCAGGCGACCTTGATCGATTTTCAGGGAGCCATCGTGCCCTCGGTCCAAACCGCGATCTTGACCAGTCAAGTCGGCGAGCGGCTCTCCGCGCAACATCCGTTCTGCGTCATGTGGCACGACCGCGATGGCCGCCGCTATTACAGCATGCGTTCGCGCGAGGACGGAGCGGACGTGGGGGCCATCGCCGCCTCCTTCGGTGGCGGAGGCCATACGCATGCGGCGGGGTTCTCCGTCCTGCTGGGCCCCGATGGCACCTTGCCGGATAATCCGGCGCTGCCGCGGGAAGTCATCGACCGTCGCAGACCTCCCTCCCCGTCATGACACCGTGATACCCCTGCACGACGATAATCCGACCGACCTGACGCCGGTGGTCACGATCGCGTCCATTGTGGCCTGCGTCCTCGTCTTTCTCTATCAGATCAGCCTCCCTGCCGGACCGGACAACAGCTTTGCCTTTCAATACGGGGCGATCCCGGCCCTCCTGTTCGGGCAAGCCAACCTTCCGGAAACGGTCGTGGCCATTCCCGCCTATGCGACCCTGTTCACCAGCATGTTTCTCCACGGCGGCTGGATGCACCTCATCGGCAATATGCTGTACCTCTGGGTCTTCGGGAACAATATCGAAGACGTCATGGGCCACGTGAAATATGCCCTGTTCTATCTCGCGTGCGGCATCCTCGCCGCCTTGAGCCACGCCCTCACCGATCCCTCGTCGACGGTTCCCATGATCGGAGCCAGCGGCGCCATTTCCGGTGTCTTAGGCGCGTATCTATTATTGTTCCCGCGAGCTCGCGTCCTGGTCTTGATACCAGGCTTGGGCATCACGAAAGTGGCAGCGGGGTTCGTTCTCGGTATGTGGTTCGTGATGCAACTCTTCAGCGGGGGTATGAGTATCGGCAGTAAGGGAGGAGGCGTGGCCTTCTTCGCCCATATCGGAGGGTTCCTGGCAGGGATGGCGCTGATTGGTCCGTTCAAACGACGGGACGTGCCGTTTTTCGCGCCAGGCCACAGATGGAACGGCTAGCGCTTACCGCGAGAGACTGTCACGAAATTGCTGCGCATGATCGAGGGCGAGAGCGAGCGTCTCGCCGAGAAATGTGACATGGCCCATCTTACGGCGAGGGCGGATCGCCGGTTTGCCATAGAGATGGAGCACCGCGCCGGGAATAGCCAGCAACGCTCGACTGCCAACCGCATCCATTACGACTGCGGCATCGTTTCCAATAAGATTCATCATCACGGCAGGACTCAGCAGCCGCACTTCACCGAGCGGCAATCCACACGTCGCACGAACCTGCTGCTCGAATTGAGACACGCTGCAGGCATCGAGCGTGTAATGGCCTGAATTATGGGGCCGCGGCGCGATCTCGTTGATGAGCAATTCCCCGCCTGGCAACTGAAATAATTCAAGACAAAAGACCCCGACTCCTTCCAGCCGATCTACCACCTGACGCGCAAGGGTGGCCGCCCGTTCTGCCACCACGGAAGCAGCCTGGGCCGGTGCCTTGGTGATTCGCAGAATTCCCTCGTCATGTTCATTCTCCACCAAAGGGTAGGTGCAACTCTGCCCGTCAGATCCGCGAACCACCAGGATCGAGAGCTCCCGCTCAAACGGGACAAAGGCCTCCACGATCCAGCGCATGCCGGGACGAGCGGATTCCGACAGGGCCAATTCCACCCCGCGAACATCGGACTCCCGGCTAATGCGCCATTGGCCCTTGCCATCATAGCCGGCCGTGGCCGTCTTGCAGAGGGCGGGATAGCCGACTTGCCGAACGGTCTGCGCCAATTGATCGGGAGCAGTCAGGATTGCGAAGGCGGGAACGGGAAACCCGCGGGAGACCAAGAAACCCTTTTGATCGAGACGATCCTGAATCACGCTCAGGACGGCGCTCGAGGGACGAACCGGTTTGTGTTGCTCCAACGAACGACAGAGCTCCGCCGGGATATTCTCCCATTCATAGGTCACGACGCTGACCAGGTCGGCAAATCGCGCGAGAGTCTGCTGATCGATAAACGAGAAGGGGAAACTGTGAGTGGCAACGCGATGGGCCGGCGCCTCTGGATCCGGATCCCAGACTGCAACCTGATACCCGAGACGGAGCGCCGCCAGGGTGAACAGGGCGCCCAATTGTCCTCCGCCCAGCACACCCAGGACAGATCCCGGATCGATGACCGCTCGCTTCACGGCCTGCGACTCGGACGGCCGGGCCCCTTCGTGCCCGTCACCAAGCCCTTCGCTTCAGGAGACTGGAGCACACCGTCGGTCTGAGTCTGACGAAATAATTTCACACGGGCGGCAATCGCCGGATACCGGCCGGCCAGGATTTGCGCGGCCAGCAAGCCGGCATTCTCCGCCCCTCCGATCGCCACAGTCGCGACCGGAATGCCTTTTGGCATTTGCACGATGGAGAGAAGCGAATCGAGTCCGCGAAGATTCTCCGTCGGAATCGGAACCCCGATAACCGGCAGATGGGTCTTCGCCGCCAGCATCCCGGGCAAATGGGCCGCCCCGCCGGCTCCGGCAATAATGACTTCGATCCCCCGGCCGGGAGCCTGCTCTGCATACGTAAACAAGCGGTCCGGAGTCCGATGCGCGGAAACGACCAGCAATTCGCTCGTGATCCCGAGATCCGCCAGCATCGCCACGGCCTTTTCTAAAATCGGGAAATCGGACTTGCTGCCGCCCAGCACCCCGACCAGGGGCTGTGCGCGCTCCGTCTTTCGACGCCTGACTTGTGATCGCGGGATATTGCTGAGACGAGACATCTTCGCGCGGCCTTTCTCTTGCGGATCATGGCTCTCAACGAAGTTCTCACCTTAGCGATTCTCTGACTGATGGTCAAGCGCAGCCCGCTCCGGAATAACCGGATACGCTAAAAAATTGACCAGATACGCCACTTCCACTATGATAGGATCGTTGCAGTAGCTTCCCTGCTCTGACGAGGAGAACTCGGTGGCGCGTTTCACGCAGAATTTGCGAAATAAAGTCCTCTCCCTCGTTCAGCAGGACAGAGGTCTGAACGAGATCGCGATCGACGACCTGGCAATTTCAAAAAAACTCCAGTCCTGGGAAGCGGTCCAAATCCCCGAACGTCTCAAGTTTTCCTCGCGCCTCGCCATTAAGCTGGTGGGGCTGTTCCTCCTGATCATCGCCTTCCTGCCCTGGACCCAGACGATTACTGTCACAGGACAACTCTCCGCCTATATGCCCTACGAGCGTCCGCAAGATATCGAAGCGCAAATCACCGGACGAATCAAGAAATGGCACATCTTTGAAGGGGTGCGCGTCAAACAAGGCGATCTTATTCTTGAGTTGGATGACTACGATCCCAACTTCATGTCTCCAGACCTCCTGCCTTTTCTGGATCAACGACGCAAGGCGCTGGACCAGTCTCGCAAAGCCGCGCTCGCGCGGGCCGAACAATTGGATAAGCGGATCGTGGAGATGCAGAACCTCGTCAAAGCTGCGGTCCCCTCCGCCCAGGCACGGGTGGTTGAAGCGGAAAACAAAGTGCGGGAAGCCTACCAGAAGGTCGAATCGGCAAAAATCGCGGTCTCAACCGCCGAGCTAAATGTGAACCGGCACAAACAACTGGCGGAGCAGGGCCTCGTGTCGCAACGCGAACTCGAGTTGACCATCCAAGCGGCGATCGCCACCAAAGCCGATCTGGCCGGAGCGCAAGCCAACCTCAAAGGCGCAGGACAGGCGATGAAATCCCTCAGCTTTGGCCGCGACCAGGTCAGCGCCGACGTTCTCCAGCGATTACTCGATGCCGAAGCGGCCCGTGAGGCCTCCATCGGCGACGCAGCCAAAGCCACCGATCAGCTGGCCGATGTCTCCCTCCGGATGTCCAATGCGGAGCAACGCCGGCTCGCCAGCCGCATCCTCGCCCCGATCGATGGCACCGTGGTGAAGATGGCTCACGCCGGGGCCGGCGAAACCGTCCGCCCCGGGGATAAACTCGTGAAGCTTTCTCCTGCGAGCACCGACAAAGCGATTGAGATGGTGGCTGACGGAATCGACGCGCCGCTCCTCAACGTGGGCCGCAAAGTTCGCATCCTGTTCTATGGGATCCCCGCCATTCCACTTCCCGCTTGGCCGGAAATCATGGCCGGCACCTATGGCGGGTTGATCAAGGTTATCGATCAAGTCGACGACGGCAAGGGCAGCTTTCGTTTCTGGGTGGTCCCGGATCCTGACGATCGCTCCTGGCCACCCCAGGAACATGTCCGCCAAGGCACGAAAGCGATGGGATGGGTCATCTTGAATCGGGTCCCCCTCTGGTACGAACTCTGGCGGCGCTTCAACCTCTTCCCGCCGGACTATCAAGAGCGTCCGCCGAGCCTGATCGACACCCTCTTGCCGAAAGCAGGGAGAGGGGCAAAGTAAGTGAGGCGCAAAGGAATCCGTCACATGAATGCCAGCCGCTGCATCCCGATCGTCCTGCTCCTGGGAACGATCTGGCTCTGCCCCCTCCCCGCTGCTGCGGGAGAGGCTGCAAAATCGAAACCGCTGCCCCCGATTCCCTTGAGCGTGGAAGAGATTCACGCTTGGATCGATCGCGCGCACCCGCTCCTCAGGGGCGCAGGCACGGAGAAAACGATGGCCCGCGGGAAAATGCTCAAGGCGCTCGGGGCCTTTGAACCGACCCTCGTGAACGATACGGAGCTCGAACGATTCATCAAGAGTTCAGACCCCACCAAAGGCACCCAAACCGTGGGCTTCAACGACACCCTCGTCGAAGCTCGCCATCCCTGGGGCTTTCGCTACAGCGCAGGTGTGCGAAAGGCGATCGGCGACGCCACCATTCCAGACCTCTCGTTCGGCAACAACAATCAAGTCCTCCTCGGAGGCTACCTGCCCCTCCTCCGGGGCCTCATGATGAATCCTGAAAATGCCGAACTCCAGCGATCCGAATTGGCCAATCCCCGCGCGGAGGTGCAGATTGCCCAGACAAGGCAGGACCTCTTTCTCGCAGCCGCCACGCAGTTTTGGGATTGGGTCACGGCGGTGAAACTGGCGGATGTGCAGCGGCGGGCCGTAGGAGTGGCTGAGGATCGCCATAAACAGGTCGAGGGCCGCGCCAAAGCAGGAGCCGTCGCGCCGCTCGACGTGGTCGAAGCCAATCAGGAAGTCCAGCGCCGGCGCGAAACGGCCATCGCCGTGCAGCGGCTGGTGGAGCAGGAGCAACTGAAACTCTCCATGTTCCTCTGGGACAACAACGCCCCCGTGGCTCCGCCGTTGGAGCGGGTCCCGAATTTCCCGTCGCAGATGCCGGGGCCGGCGCCCGACACCATCCAGGCGCACAAACTCCAGGCCAAGGTCGAGCGCCCGGAGATCAAAGAAATCGGCATCGAGGCCAAACTGAACAATATCGATCTGGAGCTGGCCAAAAACAATCTCCTCCCGAGCCTGGATGCGGAAGCCGCGCCGGCCCGCGCGCCGGAAAAGTTCGTCTTGGGACTCGGCTACCGCTTCGGACTGGAGCTCAGAATTCCCATCCTCCAGCGCAAGAGCCGAGGCGAAGTCCTGGAAGCGCAAGGCAAGGCGGATCGGTTCGTCTTCATGCAGCAATTCCGCGAGCAACAAGTGCTCGTCGACGTGGACAATGCCCTCTCCGCCATCGAGCGGGCCAAGGAACGGGTGGCCGCCGCAACCGAATCGCTTCGCCTGGCCAAGACGCTCGAAGAGGGGGAACGATTCCGGTTCAGCCTGGGCGCCACCAGCGTCCTCTTCGTCAACTTGCGGGAGCGCAACTCGGTCGACTCGGAAAACCAGGTCATCCGCGCCAAAGCGGACTATCAGAAGGCCCTGGCCCTCTACCAATGGGCGATCGGCGCCTGGGCGAAGGGAACGCCGTACACAACTCCCGTCACCTATCGCGCCAGGGACTGAGATGGCAGACGTGGCTTTTATTTTCGGGCTTTAGTAGCGTGCGAAACAGGCGCGCCTGTTCCCATAGACGACTCATCCCGGCCATAATCAAACAGGGTGACAGCGGACGGGACTGAGCTAAGGAAGAAGGCGGAATCCGTGCAACATCAGGTCGGCAGGCAACTCAATTTATTTCAGCTGATGCTCAGCAGCCTGGGCATCCTCTTCCGTTTAGAGCGGCGAGTCCTCGCCCTGATTTTCTCCTATTCGCTCGCCATCGGACTCTTCTCGCTCATCGTGCCGCTCACCGTTCAGGAACTCGTCAATACCTTTGCCTTTGCCATTCAGCCCATCACCATTGTAACCCTCGCGACAGTCATGGTGGCCGGCCTCATGTTTGTCGGAACGTTTCGCGCCCTGCAATTCTACGCCGTCGATGTGCTGGAGCGACGGATCTTCGCTCGCATCGCTCTCGGCATGGCTCAACAGTTGCCCCATCTGCAGTTTTCAGAATTCCAGCCCCGCTATGCCAATTACTTCATGGAGACGGTCTTCATGCAGCGGGCGCTCTCGGTACTCCTCGTCGACCTGATCAATGTTATCGTCGGCGGCGCCGTCGGCATGACCATCCTGGTCTTTTATCATCCGTATTTCTTGTTGTATAACGCCCTGCTTTTGGCAGGATTCAACGTCGTCTTTTTTCTCATGTCGCACGGGGGACTCAAGGCCACCATCGACATGTCCCATGCGAAATATGACACTCTGCAATGGATGCAGGAGATCTCCCACAATCTGCTGCACTTCAAATCCACGGACAGCCAAGCGCTACTGATGAAAAAGACCGACGAGCTGGTCCATGCCTATGTCGAGACCAGACAGGCCCGGTTCGACATTCTGGTCCGCCAGTACCTGGGGTCGGTCGGCTGGCAAGCCATCGCCCACAGCGGGCTCCTCGCCACCGCCGGCTGGCTCTTGTCCATGGGCCAGTTGACGCTCGGGCAACTGGTGGCCGCCGAAGTCGTCGTCAGCGGGCTCCTCTTGAGTCTCGATGCCGTCGTCAAACGCATGGGACATATTTATTATTTCTTAACCGGCTTGCACGAGCTCGACTTCCTGTTCTCGCTGCCGAAAGACCAGGCCGCCACCGCCCTGTCCGTCCCGCTGCCTGATCCAACCATTCACGGCATTCGCGTGACCTGCAAAGACCTGGCGTTTACCCATCCGGGCATGCCGCCGGCCTTCGAGCAGTTCAATCTGGAAGTCACCCCCGGCGAAAAGATCGGCATCTACGCCGGCACGGCGGCGGCCAAAATATCGCTTGCGCGCATCCTGGCTGGCATGGAAGCGCCGACCGGCGGCGTCCTCCGATACAACGGCGTAGACCTCCGCCACCTTGACCTCCACACGATCAATCGTTGCCGAGGGTTCATGATCGATTCCCAACTCACCCTGTTCGAGGGCACGATCGAGGATAATATCGTGCTGGGGCGGTCCTATGTTCCCTATAGCGACGTCCGGTGGGCCCTGCGCTTCACCGAACTGGAAGAAGAGATCGATGCGCTCCCGCAAGGACTCAAGACCCACATCAGGGCGCCCGGGAAAGTGCTGGCCCCGACGCATATCATACGAATCTTGCTCGCGCGGACGATCCTGGCCCGCCCGCAAATTCTGATCTTCGACGGCATCCTCCATACCATGCAGCCGGCCCTGCGCGAGACCATCTTGCGGCGGCTCTGCTCAAAAGATGAGCCCTGGTCGGTGATTTTCGTGTCGAACGATCCCAACCTGACGCCGCATGTCGACCGGCAAATCATCCTCGATTGAGCGGAGGAGCACAGTGGGACTGATAACCTTTTTTCGATCATTTCGCCCGAGCGCCTCGCAACTGCTCATCAGCCTGCTCATCGCAGGACTGGGCTGGATGAGCGGACAGGCCTTGAGCAACGTCGATCAGGACCTGCGAATCATGTACACCGAGTACACACTCGGCGCCGCCGATCTCGCCCACATTTCCGCAGACGCCATGCGCTACCGGAACACCATCATCCGCGCCCTCGCAGCAGACAGCCAGAAAGATTTCGAACGGATCACGGAATCTTTGCCGGTCCAGCGCGCGAAAATTCAACATGCCGTCGATCGCTATGCGGCTGCCGGGCTCCGCGTCTCCCGAAGCGGCCGCAGTGAACCGGAAGACATCGAAGCGGTCAGGCAGAGTCTCGATCAGTACTTCTCTGTGGCCAGCACGACCGTCCAACTCTTGACGCAGGAATGGCTGGCCGTCTCCCCGGCAGAGCGGGAGGCCATCAGGCGGAAAGCGGAAGAGCATGCCTCCGACAACGCCGGTCCGAAAATGATTCAAGTGAGTCTGGCGCTGGATCGACTGCTGGACACTGTGGCGGACGTGGCCAAGGATATGCGGGATGAAGGGACGAGAGCGATCCAGCGCACGGGCTTGCTGATCGTCGGGGGAAGTTTCTTTGTCGCCTTTTTAAATCTTTTTTTCACCAGGCAGCGCGGGGGGGGCCGCCCCTCGAGCCAACAGCCCAACCGAATCTGAGCTCGACTCCCTCCACGACCAGGCCCCGCATCCACTCTCCGATGACAGCCCGCAGCCGGCGCTGCGCCAGGACTAATTCACTGCTGAGTCACTCGCTCTGCGCCTCGCCCTGGCTGCCCCCTCGCCCGACCGCCCGAAAGAGCTGCCTGCGCTCCTCGTCGGTCAGCGGTTTCCAGGACTCGGGAGCCAACCCATCGAGCGTAATATGCATGATCCTGACACGATGCAGCGCGAGCACCCGGTAGCCCAAGAGCTGGCACATGCGCCGGATCTGCCGGTTGCGCCCTTCGGTGAGGATGATGCGGAACCTCGCGGGACCGATCCGCTCGACCCGGCAGGGCTTGGTCGGACGGTCGAGGATGACGACCCCTTGAGCCATGCTATCGATGAAGGCCTGATCGAACGGATGATCGACAGACACCTCGTATTCCCGCTCATGCCCATGCTCGGTTCGAAGAATCTCATTCACGATATCTCCATCGTTCGTGAGCAGGATGAGGCCGGAAGAATCCTTATCGAGCCGGCCGATCGGGAAAATTCGCTCCGGGTGACCGATCTCGGAAATGATGTTCCTGGTCACATGCGACTCACTGGTCGTCGTCACGCCCACCGGCTTGTAATACTTGATATAGACCGGAGCTGTCACCCAGGGAATCACTTGCCCGTCCCGCGCGATCACGTCCTCAGGACTGACCTTATCTCCCAGGGACGCCACCCGCTGATTGATGGTCACGCGACCGGACTCGACCAGGCGATCGGCCTCTCGCCGAGAGCAGATGCCATGATGGGTAAAAAACTTATTGATGCGTAGTTTGTCAGTCACAGAGGCGATCTACGTTTAATGGACGCGCCGGCCCGCTTTGATCCGTCCCAGCATGCGGTAGATCAGCCGGGCGATACAAAACTGGGGCGCGACAAACCCTTCGATTGGAGCGATCTCGCTGATATCCATCCCGAGGATGCCGGGCCCATTGGCCAAGGCCGTGATGAGGTTCAACGTGTCGTACCACCCCAACCCGCCAGGCTCGGGAGTGCCCAGCGCCGGGACCAGCGAGGCATCGAGCCCGTCACAATCGAACGTCAGGTAAACCGGCCCGCGGCAAGCCTTCACCACCTCAGGGATCCAGCGAGAGGCCTTGCCCTCGTAAGGACCGGAGGGGTCAAGAATGTTGGCGGCAAAGAAGGTGGCGATGCGATCGGTGCTCTTCAGCAACTCCACTTCTTCAGGGGAGATGGAACGAACGCCGACTTGGACTAGCGGCAACCCGTCGTCGACCACGCGGGCCATCACGCTGGCATGACTATAGGGATTGCCTTGGTAGGCCTTCCGCAAGTCCCCATGCGCATCGATTTGCACCACGCAGAGATCGGGGTAGCGTTTGGCATGGGCCCGAATCGCCCCCAGCGCGCCTGTATGTTCACCGGTCAAGGTGACGGCAAACCGCCCGGTCCCTACATGGGGCGCGACGAACGATTCAATCGCATCCACCGCCTGCTTATCGACTTTGCCGGCAAGGTCGAGCGGGCGGATGGTGGCCACGCCGCCCCACTCGCGATAGGGCTCACAGCCAAGCGTTTCATCGTACAACTCGACTTGTTGCGACGCTTCGATGATGGCTGAGGGACCCCGATCGGAGCCCCGCACGTAGCTGGAGGTATGTTCGTAGGGCGCGGGCAGGACGTAGACGCCCGCCTGGTCTGGATGGCACCAGGGCTCTTCAAGCCCGAGAAAGTTCTGGTCGATGCCTTCCCATCCGGCGGGAAGTGTCATGGGCGTATGCTCACGTGGCAGGGCTACCGACGCCGTTTCGGGATATTTTCTTCCGGGATGAACACGGCAAACGCCACGACTGTCGTCCAGCGATTGGGCTTCCCGACCGCAGACTGCGTGATGTTTTGGGTCCGAACGATCTTACCGGCCATCTTGAAGACCTGTTCCCGTTCTTTCCACGCGATATTCGGATCGAACTCGACGCCGAGCGTCGTGGCCAGCATCTGCGCCGCCAAGTCTTCCGTATATTCACCCGTTTCTTCATCGGTTTCACCATGCGCATGGTGCTCGGACAGATAGCCGTAGGTGCGGCGATCCGTGGGAACCGCCAACCCGATCGAAGCGGAGATCAAGCGATTTCGTTCATTCGTTTCCGAACGCGCCATCACGCAGAACGTAATCTCACCGGGATTCAATAACTTCTCGCCGCGCGCGCGCGGGATGATTTTACAATTCGGCGGGAGAATCGACGACACCGTGACCAGGTTGCAATAAGCGACGCCGGCGCTACGCAAGGCTTCCTCGAAGGAGGCCAGCTTTTCTTTGTGGACTCCAACGCCTCGCGTCAGAAACATCTGCGTAGGTACCATCGTCTCTTCTCCTTACTTCGTCCGACCAACCGGTTAGGTGGACGCCTCGTTAGCTGACATACGGCTCTCAGACCTTCCTGCACATGCAGGGTGGCTGTTCTACCAAGAATTGACGCCGCTTCGCAATATCCCGCGGCGTTTTTTTATTTAGGCCCCCGCCGGAGGCTTTAGGTTCAACACCAGCATGCGAGGCTCCGTCATATCCTCCATCGCCGCCTGAACCCCTTCGCGCCCGATCCCCGAGTCCTTCACGCCCCCATAAGGCATGTGGTCCGCCCGAAAGGTCGGGATCTCGTTCGCCAGCACCGCCCCGACCTCAAGCTGCCGAAAGGCATGGAAAATGGCATTCACATCCTGCGTAAAGACCCCGGCTTGCAGCCCGTAGTCGGACTGGTTCAACGCCGCAATCGCTTCGTTGAAATGGCGATAGGGCGTCACCGTCACCACCGGCCCGAACACTTCCTGGCACGAGACCTTCATCGCCGGCGTGACCTGCGAGAGCACCGTGGCCTCCATGACCGAGCCCCGGCGCCTGCCCCCCAGGAGCACCGACGCCCCCTGCGAGACCGCTTCCCCGACCCAGGCCTCCACACGCTGAGCAGCGGCCTGATCGATCAAGGGGCCGACGACCGTCGCCTCATCGCTAGGATCCCCGGCCTTCAGCCGCGCGACCTGCGCGAGCAATGTCTCGGTAAAGAGGGCGGCGATAGAATGATGGACGAAAATTCGCTGCACGGAAATACAGGTCTGACCGGCATAGCCGAACCCGCCCGCGGCGCAGCGCTGCGCCGCAAACTCCAGATCGGCATCAGGCTCCACGATCACACCGGCATTCCCACCCAGCTCCAGCACCACTTTTTTCTTCCCGCACTTGGCCTTCAACATCCATCCGACAGGAGCGCTGCCGGTAAAGCTCAGAAGCTTAAAGCGGGGGTCGACGACGAGCTGCTCCGCCACTGTATTGTCGCAGGGCAGGATATTGAGCGCGCCTGGCGGAAGCCCTGCCTCCAGCGCCACTTCGCCCAGGAGAAGCGCAGTCAGAGGCGTCTGTGGCGCAGGTTTGATGAGGATGGCATTGCCCGCAGCCAGGGCCGGAGCGACCTTATGCGCGACAAGATTCAGCGGAAAGTTAAAGGGTGTGATCCCGAGCACAGGACCGATCGGAACCCGCCGGAGAATCCCGAGATGAGAATCAGTCCCCGGCGTCCAATCGAGAGGAATGACCTCGCCGGGAATGCGCTTCGCTTCCTCTGCCGCAATGGTAAAGGTCTGGACGGCCCGGCTGACTTCCCGCTTCGCGTCGGCGATCGGCTTGCCGGCTTCCGCCATCATCAGACGGGCGAATTCCTCGCGCCGATCGTGGATCGCACTGGCGATCTTTTGCAATAGCTGATAGCGGGCATGGGACGGCAGGGCTCCCATCACGGCAGCGGCAGCAACCGTCGATTGGGTCGCAGCCTCTGCGTCGGAAGAACTGGCGTAGGAGACCGTAGCAAGCCGCTCCCCCGTAAAGGGATTGTTCACAGGGACAGAGGTTTCCCCCTGCCGCCACAGGCCTCCAATTAAAAATGGACGTGGGTCTTGCACGAGAGACGCCCCGCGGATGATGAAGCCTTAGTCGGCGGACTTGACCGATGCTGCAGGGACCGGCTCAAGGCTGGCCTCTTGCTGGGCGATACCGGCCTTGGCAATCAGGTCCTCTGTCCCCCAGTCACGAATCGCTTCGAGCGTGAAGGCCTCATAGGTCGAGACGCCATGGCAGGTCGGACAATCCGGCATGGGCACCTTGAGATAGAACACTTCCGACAGACAAGACATGCAAACTCTGTAGGCAGGCTCCCCTGCGCGCTGCGAAACGGACCAGAACGATTGTGTGGCAGACATAGGGTGATCCTTAATGAATGGTGGACTGACTGTTCTGCGCCACCGCCGTCGGCCCGGAAGGCTCCGTGGGAGCTCCCTGGGAACGCGGAGCCGTGGCCAACATGCGATCAATCTCTTCGGCAAACTCTTCGAACGGAAATGCGCCTGGAATCGCGATGGCCGGCTCTTTTTCCGTTGGTCCCCCGACCGTCCGGATCAGAATAAAGCCGGGAGTGCCATGAAACCCCCACCGGTTCGCTTCTTGACGATCCTGAAAAATAGCTTCCAGATGTTGGCGCTCGTCGAAACACTTGGCAAAAGCCGCCTGATCCAAGCCCATCGACTTTGCATAGCCCTTGAACGATCCAGAATCTAACCGGCCGCCGCCGCTGAAGAGCCGATCATGCATCGGCCAATACCGGCCCTGCGCTCCGGCGCAACGTGCCGCCACTGCCGCTTCAACGGCAACTCCCTGGTCTGCCCTTGGATAATCCCGATACACAAACCGCACTTTGCCCGTCTCGATATATTTAGCCTGCAACCGGGGCAACGTCTCTTTGAAAAACTTGACGCAGTACCCGCACGTAAAATCGGAATATTCGATCAGGGTCAGCGGCGCATCTACCCGTCCCCTGATGCGGCCGTCGTCTATGATCGACCCGGCGCTTGCCTGCGTCAATGGCACGAGGGCCAGCACCAACGCCGCCATTGTGCAAAACAGGCGCGCCATCATCATGGGCGGGCCGCGCGCTTCGCTTTGGCGCGCTCCAGCAATCCGACCATGAGAAGAGGCCAGACGACCGTGGCATCGCTCAAGACTTCCGCAAAGCGCCCGCCTTCTTCAGGCGGCACAAACTTTCCCCACGAAATACCTTCCTGGTAGGTACAGCCGCTCAATCCGCCCCAATAATCCGGTTCCGGGCAGATGCGCACACCGTACTGGAATCGAGGCGGCTGCACATTGAGGCCGAGCCGTGAATTGCTGATCTCGATATAGGGGCCGACTTGTTGCGCCCAATTGCGCGGGACGCCCCCGCCGATCGTAAAGATCCCCAGCTTCTTGGCCGACACGATGTGGCTCGCGTAACTATTGAGATCGAGATAGGGATTGAACGAGGGATAGGCGCAATGAATCGCCCGCAACACATCAAGGTCGCTCCCCCCTTGAAGCTGTGCACGGGCCCGATCGAGCTCCCGCCCCATCGCCCAGGTTCCGACATCCAGCCCCATCTCGGAATCGGTAAAGGCAGGAATGAAGACCGGGACTTTTTTCAGGTAGGCGCTTTTAAGAATACCAGCCCCCTCATATTCTTCCGCAAGCGTCTGACCCAGTTCACGGGTCAGAATCTCGGAGGAGAGGGTCTGCTCAGGCTTGACCCGCTTCATCGTCTGGGACACGACCTGCTCCACGTAGTTCAGGTTGGATTCCATTTCCAGCGTGTCATATACCCGGTTGTAGCCCTTTTGGAACAACTCTTCATCTGACATGGACGGGTGATGCCGATAATGGGTCTTGCCGACCGACTCGCTCAGCCCATGCGCGATCAAGGCGCCGGTCGAGACGACCGCTTGCACCATCCCATGGTCGATCATCGAGCTGATGATCTTGCCCATCTTGGCAATGGTCATCGCCCCGGACAGCGTCAACACGACAAAGCAATCCGGATCCTCGATCATCGCCCACAGCACTTCGTAGGCCTCGCCCAAGCGGCGGCCCCCGAAAGCGGTCTTGCGCATGGCAGTCAACAGACCATCGAACGAGGCGATCTGGTCCGGATCGAGAGGCTCAAGCGCCTCGAGCCCATCTTGCGCCCCATCACGGAATTCACGTGCAGCCATAGGAGAGTCTACCTACCATAGAAGTGAACAGCAGCACGGCACATTCGTTACGCACAACATACACAACCGGCAATAGAGGCGTCAACGAAGTTGCCGCGCAAGACGCGACGAGAAAAGCCGGCGAGCAACGCCTGCAGCGAAGGGATCGTCCTGATGTGAGTATAAGCCTGGCGAGCATGGTGTGGTGGTCCCAACGGGATTTGAACCCGTGTATTAACACGACTACGACTTCGCCCATATTTTCAGTACATTCGAGCATTTACTTCAAGTCAGAAAGGGGCACGACTTAAACACCAGGGCTTAAAGCGTATGCTGGAAAAGGCTCGTTCCTAATCCCGCATACGTCGCAGTCTCTCAGAACGCCTCAAGCCGATAAGAGAGATTGAAGCAGTAAGAATGGGACTGGTGCCCCTCGGCATCTCCGACGTTCCTGCAACCCTGCCTGACAGTTACTTGACAGTGGCGCGTGCCAGAAAAAGCTTGGCCCATTCCTGGGGGATCGAGGCCGGGGGGCCTATCGTCGATGGCGGGGCCAAAGAAAGGGAACCCAACGGGGGACATGTACCCCCTCTCTTGATTCCCCCCTTCACTCGGCAGAGACTGTCCAGAATAGAGCCCCTCACAGAAGGATTCTTGCCCAAGTAACTCGGATGGAGAAATTAAAATAATATGTCTACGGATACGAAAAATAAAAACTCCAGAGGCAGTGCGGCGCAATTCTTTGTTGCGGGGGAATTATGTAGGCGCGGCTTAATTGCAGTAGTAACTATGGGTAATGCCCCTACTACAGATATTCTCTGTAGTAATTTGGGAGGTACAAAGTTTGTACATATTCAGGTTAAAACATATGAGCCAGGACATAAAAAAGTTGCCGTAGGAAAGAAGGCGGAAATTGACTATGGGAAGAATTTCATCTGGGTGCTTGCAGGAATACCCACATCAAAAAGCAAAGATTCGTTTGAGTACTACATAATTCCTTCGCCTGATGTTGCGAAAAACGTTAAAGAAGGCCATGGCAAATGGCTGGCAACGCCAGGTAAAAATAACCAACAACACAATGAAACCACGATGCGCATTATTGACCTGTCCCCAAAAGCTTCTAATGCTGGATGGAATGTTGCTCAATATAAAAATAGGTGGGACAGTATTGAGAAATTACTCATTGATCGAGCCTGAACATTACATTTCAGCCTCAAGGGTCACATACACCACCGCTCCCGGATAGCGCTTGATGATTCCGTAGAACGATGTCAATGACATTGAATACTTGCCGTGGGATCACAATACGGGGGGATTACCGAAGTCCTTGCTGGGAGCGGCAATCCCCTTTGCTTCTAAGGCATCTAGCCGTTCGTCTCTTTGTTTCTCTTTGTTGTGCTGCTGCCGGCTTCAAAGACACCGAGTTAGGTGCATGAAGGAAACCGAGGTGGGCCATGGAGCGACGCAAGTTTACGCGAGAGTTCAAAGTTGAGGCGGTAAAGCTAAGTTAGTGCAGGTTGATGTCAACTAAATCGACAGCAGCCCACACGTTTCTAATTAATGAAAGAGCCGGCGCGCACGCTTACATCAAAATACCAGGCATCCAGAGTTTGCGATTTAAAAACTAGCGGCTTTTGCTCGCCATCCTTGTTAATCAATACCCCATCATCAAGGACTTTATGCCGCAGAATATCAGAGAATTTTATATTGAGTACTCGATTGGGACCAACAAACCATACCCTCTGCGTCGTTACGATTAAATCGCCACTCTCGACTTCTTGTAAATGATCCTGCTTGATCGTCGTAGTTTTCGACCCAAAGGTTCCCTGGGTAGAACTGGTTCCCTGGGTAGAACTGGTTCCACTGGATCCTGAGTAAGAAGCAGCAAAGCTATTGGTGTCTTTATGATTGCTGTCTCTAGATGAGCTACTGTGCGACAGGCCCCCTGAAAGAGTTTGCAATTCAATAGTGCCAGAACTTGACGTTACCCCAGCAGTTGATGTCTGCCCATCAGTTGTTGCGACCTCCATCTCTTCTAGATGATAGAAACTAATTTGCGGCTCCAGGAAGATAACTCTTTCATCTGAATTCAGCTTGACACTTAATTTCTCGGTGATGAAGTTAGCCTTGTCAAATTGTCTCGCCCTTATTGCCGTGATATTAGACATTTGCGACTTTCGCTTTAACAGTACAGGGCGCAAACTCTCATCAATGTAGGGAACGATATCGTCCAACATGGCCTTATCGTTTTCAGTCAAGCTCATGCTTTGAGCAAACTCACTGAAGATAAAATTAAATATTCTCCTCGCAAGTGCAGGCTTAATGTCTATCTCCAAGAATTCTGATTTGCATTTTTCTATCATAGGCAAATATTCCGCATTTGCCATAAACGCAAACTGCGGATTGATTTTTAGCGCGCGAAGTATAGTGTCTACTTGCTCAATCCGAGCTTCTGACAATTGACCAAGCGACGTAATGCTCCCTGTGCGCCCATTTTTCAGATATTCCAATGCCAGCGCAGATAGCGTTATATTAACGGCCTCCCCCTCTAAGTACTTACTGAGCCTGACCTTCTTGGCCTGCCTTTCCGCTCTTTCCTCAGATTCCTTGGCCTGGATTTTGGACTTCCGGCCCATTCCCATGAGCATTTTCCACACAAAGCATATCGCTAAAAACGAAAGTATAATAACGACCCATCCCCCCATCTTATTTTCTTCTGTGCCTACAACAGGGATATTAGACTCAGTGTCGTTTTGCGCGGGCTGTCTACCGCTGACAGCATCTGCTGTTGGTTGTGGGTGCTGCTCGGCTGCTGTTGTTGATTCTGAGTGTTGCTCAATCAAGTTCTGGCTATTATCGGCCCGAGAGGTTGAAGGAGTAGGTGCTTCTGGGGCGACATTGATTTCAGCAGCGGGCGCAGGCTTGAAGTCTCCAACAAACTCAAGAAAATCTATTCTGTCTCGGTAAACCCTACGAAGACATGTTAAATCTCCGTCACAGTCGTTCCTAGTTCCGCTCAGCCATTGGCGCTGTTCTTCTACAAGGTCGTCTGGTTGGGCTAGTCGTTTTTTCGCAGCCTGGTATTCACTGCTAGCCACGTCATCAAGATTTGACACCTCAGCATCTCCGCAAATGGCTACTTCAGTTTTATTTGATGTTTGAGTGCAATCGAAGCTGGCGGGTAGCGCTATATCAGCGCAGGAAAAATAAAATGCGACTAGGGATAACAGGGTCTTGACGGTGTGGATACGCATTGGCGCGGAGTATGTCGTAAGCGCCTGTTGCGGTCAATGACAAGAAGAACTTGCCGGCTGGAGGCAAGCCGATACTTGGGCTAATTCAGCCCGTCTCACTCGCGCACGATCCAAATCCTGCCCCGCCAAGGCTCAGATGTGCTTTGGTCAGAAGCCGAGTAGAACAAGAAGCATGAAGTGTGGACTGCCCCCTAGATTGAGACACTCGAAATGAGCACACTTGGAAGGCTGCATATGGCTAAGAGAATCACCTGGGAGTCTATATTAACGCTGGAACAGAGAACTGCCTTGGCCACCTACTCAACGTAAACTACTTCAGGAAATCCTTCCAGATCTACGTCACCCGTGGCTACTTCGGCTGCCTGGTCTTTTGCCGTTGCGAGTCGAGAGTCGTGGGCATTCTGCATTTCCGACGAGCCGCTACGGGCTGACGGCAGGCCGACGTTTGACTGCTGATTGATCCGTGAAGGGAAAGGGGACTAAGACGAGAGCCCCGAACTTATAGCTGGTCATAGTCGGCGTCGGCGGGGTTGTCCCAGACTCGCATGAAAGCGGTTGTGGCGAGTTGTCCGGCGGCATGGGTCAGACCACGCTCATCCGCCTCACGATGCGCCAGAAAATCAACGAAATCTTCGACTTCAGCCAACCGTTCCTGGGGCAGCTGCCGAAGCTTCGCTAGAATCCTCTGCTCATAGACCTTGGTCATGTGAACCTCTTCCCTGCTCACAAGCCTACCTGCCTCGAAACAACAATCACTTTTCTCTACGGCTGACCTGCGATAACGCCAATCTCTGGGAAGCACAATTTAGAATTTCAATGGGAGGATCTACCGAGACCACGAATCTCTGCTGGCATGATATGAGGAGATATGGGAACCGCCTGCCAGTTATCAGAGGAGCGTTTGAAGCTTGCTCAGCGTTTCCGCGATCACGTCGATCGACACGGTCCCTTTCTTCACCGCCTTCCGGACTTTCCAGTCCAGACTCTTGACTTGGTCCGCAAGCACCACGCTCTCGCGATCGGTGTCCACCTCGATCACCACTTCGAAGGGATAGCCTTTCCTCTGGCTGGTCATAGGACAACACAGCATTAATCCGCTCCGACGGTTGTAGCTCGCCGGCGACAGGACAAGGGCCGGTCGGTGTCCGGCCTGTTCGTGGCCCGCTTGCGGGTTAAATTGCAGCCAGACAATGTCGCCGCGATCCGGCACATACGGCCGCGCACTCATTACAACGCCTCCCGGCCCACCGGCCCGCCAAAATCGAGTTCCTTGTGCATATTACGCGGGGTCATGCGCTTCACCAAATCCTCCAGCTTGTAGACTCGACGCAGATGAGGCCTCAGTAAAACCACCCCTTTCCGCACTTCGATGTCCAAGGCATCCTTCACTTTGAGTCCGGCCTGCAGGGCAATGCTCTTCGGCACACGGATGGCCAAACTATTTCCCCATTTTTGAGCCGTGGTTTTCATTTTCATGACCCTCCATTCCATTATGTAGATACAGTGTAGAGACTACCTTACGTCGCGGGGTGGCGTCAAAGAAAACGTGTGACCCGAGAAGACCCTGCACCAGACCACTGTCCGGGCTGGCGATTAGACGGGGAGCGCGGCACATGCCAATCGAAACCGTCTTAGCCTTAACTGCCTCAAACTGCCCCCACCTGCCTAATTCCTCTCCCCTCCTCGTTGCCTTACACTCGTCATCCTATCGAATTGGCGCAGGCTAGATCACCGGAGTGCAATGACCTGCATACATGAGCAGCCATCAGCAGACATCAGCGGTCATCTGCCTAATTCCCATCTCCTTCTTTTTGCCCTACGCTCGTCAGAGTGTAGGCCAGATCACGCTGGAATGATCACTAGAGCGCACCAAAGCATACATAAGCATACATCTGCCTAATTCCCAGGGCAGGATCTCCGACGTTATCGTGGTGCCTGGTTCTACATATAAGGAGCCCGTATGAAGACATCAGATCTGTCGATCAAGGAACTGGCGGCCTTCATTGGCGTGAGCACGGATACCATTCGTCGAGCCGCTCGCAGAGGGGACATTCCCTCAACCCGTGTGGGCACGGCCTATCGATTCAATCTGCGCCAGGTTCGGCACCGAATGGAACAAAATACTGTCGTCCACCTACGAAAGGAATCGGCGGGCGCGCCGGGCGGCGTGAGCCGGCCGCGCGCTCCGCAGAACGCCCCCGATTGGTAATACGGGGGCTCGTATCGCAACGGACACTCAACGAGAAGTAAGCCCTTCCCATGAAAGAATCAGCGGTTACGATGACAATCTCTGCCCCTATAGGGACACCTGACGGCCTGGCCGGTTCGGATCGCAGCGGGTCCCCGCATAAGAGCACCCTTCGGGAGCGACAGTGCCTGCGTTGTACACATCGTTGGTGGCCCCGCAGTCCGATCCGCACACTTCGGTGCCCGAGGTGCAAGAGCCCCTATTGGGATCGCCCTCGTCGGATGGACCTCCCAGCGAGGAATCCTTCCCGAATGGAAAGGGAGCCGGTTGTCGCCGCAGCAACCGATAGGGCCACGAAAGCAGCCGAGGCCCTGTCCTTCGCGAACGGGTTGAAGATGCTTCGAGAACTGAAGGCCCTGGGGCGGAGTTGGACGGAGATGGGACAAGAGCTCCAACGGCGGTGCGGGGTGCGCTTGGACAAAGACCAACTGAAGGCCCTAGTTCGATAACGATCATGGGTCCCTGCCCCCCACCAAGTCCGGGGCAGGGACGAATCCGAGTCGCGGGGCGTGGCGAATTGCAACGGGCAGGCCTGGAGGGCTGCTGGAAGGCCGGCTCGATGCTCCCTCGCACCCGCGCCGCCACCCAAGGGACGCTGGCGGACTGACGCGAGCGCAGAAGGGAACTGGGGGCGTCGGAAGACGCCCCCGATTCGTGCTGCATTGAGCAACCGCATGGACACCAAATTGATGGCCACAGAACGCTCCCAGGGCTCCCCTGACACGCTTGACGGGTGGGTGGTTCCTCCGCATACTCTTCCCCGGCGAAGTCGTGGTCGTGGCAGGGACCGGAGAGGCAATGCCATGACGCAACAGTTAGTGGATCTCGTGGAGCAGTTTTGTCAGTACCAGCTCAAACAGCGCGGTAAAACGGAAGGAGGGGTTCAATCCTACCGCTGGGTATTAGAGCAGTTTCTGATGTTCGTCAGATCCCGCTCCGGACGGTTGGCCAGAGCGACCGACCTAACGCTTTCCACCATTCAAATGTGGATGGACGATATGGCAGGCAGTGATCTCGCCCTCAGTACGATACGCACCCGCCAGTCTACGCTATCGAGCTTCTGTAGCTGGCTCGTGAAGCGGGGCGTGCTTCCGGCGAATCCCGTCGCGGCGATGGACCGCCCGCCTCATCGAATGGAACCCCCGCGGCAAGTGCCGACACCGGCCCTCATGGATGCGTTGATCGCTGCGGCCCAGCAACGTCAGCGGCCTCGTGATATCGCGATCTTTCTCATCATGCGGTATACGGGGATGCGGCGCGAGTCGGTCGCCACGCTGCAAGTCCGACACCTCGATGGCACCTGGGGCTTACGACGGGTACGTGTCAAAGGCGGGCAGACGCGGGACATTCCGTTGCCGGAGAGCGTGATGGCCTTTCTCCATGGGTACGTCGAAGGGTTGGCGCACGCGGTGAACCAGCTCGGGCCGGAGACGCCGCTCTTCTGGTCTCACTGGGGACGGCGGACCATCGGAAAGAGTCGCGAACCGATGCAGGGGAAAAACATCTGGCGGCTCTGCAAAACCTACGGGCGGCTCATTGGCTACCCGATGCTGAAGCCCCATGATTTGCGTCATGGGGTCGCCATGGAGGTGCTGGAGCAACAGCATGACCTGGAACAGGTTCGGGCGTTGCTCGGGCATGCGCGCATCGATACGACACAGGTTTACACGATGATTCGGCCCTCGCGGCTGAAGCAAGTGGTGTCGTTTTATGAAGAGCCGGCAAGGCGGATACTGACGAGTTAGAACAGGCCTGCCATTTCATGTTTAAGGACCAAGTCAATGGTCCTCAAACATGATGGCAAAAACCTGAACAAAAACAATGTGGTGGTCCCAACGGGATTTGAACCCGTGTTTAAGCCTTGAGAGGGCTCCGTCCTAGGCCAGGCTAGACGATGGGACCAGACATCCATGACGTGTGATCGAACGGTCACAGTAGCACAGGGGCTTTTCACTTTTCAATTCCTGATGGGGCGGCACGGTGCTCGGAGCCTTATCCCGCTGGCAGGCCCGAAACTTGACAGAGACCGTGGCATAGCCTACCTTGAGGAAAATACGCGTGACGGGCCTCAGGGAGAGGGGATTCTTCGATAGCCGCCCCGCTCCCCATCAACAGACCCATCCGAAAACATGAACAATCCGCTCCAAACAAAAACCACCGGCATCACAGACTCCCCGGAGCTGATCGACCTCGAAAAGCCCGAACAGGGCCTCGAGTTGCAGGTCGGCTCGAAC
This sequence comes from Nitrospira lenta, assembly GCA_945905765.1. Classification (GTDB taxonomy): domain Bacteria; phylum Nitrospirota; class Nitrospiria; order Nitrospirales; family Nitrospiraceae; genus Palsa-1315. Next base: position 12,607 of record CAMDPZ010000007.1, on the reverse strand, counting down.
GTGTTTCGAAACACGAATGGTGTCCTCACGCTCCAAGGCAAGGAGCAGGTGGTGCTGGAGATGCAGTCCGAGCCCTTAGCGCTCCTCCTCACCATGGACTTTTACGATGACCAGGGCACGCGCGTTGGACATATCAGACGGAACGCGCTCTCCGCCCATAGCGCAGGCCGCTTCACCGTCCAGGCCAAGACCGGACGCGAGGCAACGCAGGACGACTCTCCTTCCGTCACCGTGGCCGACCGGGCAAGCGGCCACACGGTATTCGAAGCCTGCCTCATCCAGAGAAGAAAAGTTCGCATCACCGTCGGACACTTCTATTCCCACCAAGGCGAATTAGTCACTATCAGCCCGCACTACTGCCGCATCGGCACAGGCCTCACCCTCTTTGGCGATGTAACGGAAAGCCGCGGCGACGCAGCATCCATCGGCTAATCGGCGTCTGCTGAAGTCTCCCGCTGACCCACTCATCCTTCTGGCAAGTGACAGAACTCTCGCGCAACAGCGATGGAGCGGACATCCTGCCGCCTGGCGCGCTATCTTCGCCCGCCTGTTATGAGGCCTTCTCCCCTGTGCCGTTCTTATGGTAGAACAGCCGCACATGTCTGAACCGTCCAGTGCGTCAAATTTTATTCGCGAGATCGTGGCTGCCGACCACGCAGCCGGCAAACATGGCGGCCGAGTCGTCACGCGCTTTCCGCCCGAGCCCAACGGCTATATCCATATCGGCCATGCAAAATCCATCTGCCTGAATTTCGGCCTGGCAAACGGCACTCCTGGCGGCGTCTGCCACCTGCGATTCGACGATACCAACCCGACCACCGAAGACCCCGAATATGTCCAGGCCATTCAGGAGGACGTCCGCTGGCTGGGATTTGACTGGCACGGGAAAATGTTTTTCGCCTCGGATTATTTCGAGCGGCTCCACGAATTTGCGGTGCACCTGATCAAAAAAGGTCTCGCCTATGTCGACACCCTGACGGCAGACGAGATGCGGACCTACCGTGGCACCCTCACGGAGCCTGGGAAGAACAGCCCCTCGCGCAGCCGCTCCATCGACGACAATCTGGACCTCTTCCGACGTATGAAGGCCGGCGAATTCGCCGATGGCACCCACACCCTCCGGGCCAAGATCGACATGGCCTCGCCCAATATCAACTTGCGCGACCCGGTCCTCTACCGCATCAAACATGCGACCCATTATCGAACCGGCAGCGCCTGGTGCCTCTACCCGGCCTACGACTATGCGCATCCACTCTCGGACGCGCTTGAGAGCATCACGCACTCGATCTGCACCTTGGAATTCGAAGATCACCGGCCTCTCTACGACTGGGTGGTTGAACAGGCCGATGCGCCGCACCGACCGCAACAGATCGAATTCGCCCGCTTAAACCTGACCTATACCGTTATGAGCAAGCGAAGGCTGCTGGAATTGGTCAGCAAAAAACTGGTGACCGGATGGGACGATCCGCGCCTGCCGACGATCAAGGGCCTGCGCCGCCGCGGCTATACCCCGGAAGCGATTCGGGCCTTCTGCGACCATATCGGGGTCGCCAAGCGCGAGGCCACCGTCGAGATGCAACTGCTCGAACACTTCATTCGCGAGGACCTGAACAAACGAGCGCCTCGCGTCATGGCAGTCTTACGGCCACTCAAGGTCATCCTCGATAACTATCCCGAAGGCCAGTCCGAGGAATTGGGCGCCATCAATAACCCAGAAGATCCTGCGGCAGGGAGCAGGCAGGTCCCCTTCTCCCGCGTCCTCTATATCGAGCAGGACGATTTCCGCGAAGATCCGCCCAAACAATTTTTCCGCCTCGCCCCTGACCGCGAAGTGCGGCTTCGCTACGCTTACATCATCAAATGCGTCAGCGTGACGAAAGACCCGCAGACCGGCGAGATCATCGAGCTCCATTGCACCTACGATCCCGATACCATGAGCGGCGCATCCCAGGAGCAACGCAAAGTCAAAGCCACGATCCATTGGGTGTCCGCAGCCCATGCAGCGAAAGCCGAAGTCCGTCTCTATAATCCGTTACTGACGACCGACCTGGCGAAGGTGCCGCAGGACCAGGATTGGACAACCTATCTCAACCCCGCGTCGCTGGAGCGAATCACAGGCTGCCTCGTCGAGCCCAGCTTGCGGCACACAACGCCCGGCGCCCGGCACCAATTCGAACGGCTGGGCTACTTCTGTACCGACATCGATTCAACGGCAGAGGCGTTGGTCTTCAACCGCACCGTGCCGCTCAAAGACGCCTGGGCCAAGATCGAAAAAGCTCACCCCTCCAAGTAAGGGACAGGGCTGTCCCCTCATCGACTCTTCAATTCAGCATGATATAATGCCGAGCATGACTTGCCCCCTCTGCCGCCAACCCACCACATGGGACGGCAATCCCTGGCGCCCCTTCTGCTCAGAACGATGCCAAGTGACCGACCTCGGCGCCTGGGCCGCAGACCGCTACCGCATACCAGGCCCCTCGCTCACGATCGACACCTCGTTCTCCGACTCACAGGAAGACGACGACGATCGAAACCCCGGATGACGAACTCCCGCTCGCACGTTTCATAGTTGGCAAGCCCCTGACATCTTGCTATGGTTACGGTCGACTGAGACCCCTCACTAGGAGCACGAGCCATGCTGCCGACGAACGGCTATGCCGCGATGACCGCCAAGGCCGCCCTGCAACCCTTCTCTTTTGCGCGACGGGACGTGGGTCCCCATGACGTGCTCATCGCGATCACCCATTGCGGCATCTGCCATTCGGATATCCATCAAGCCCGCGACGAATGGGGCGGCTCGATTTTCCCCATGGTGCCGGGCCATGAAATTGTCGGCAGGGTCACACAGGTCGGAAGCTCGGTCACACGGTTCCATGTGGGCGAAACGGCTGGCGTCGGCTGTTTCGTGGATTCCTGCCGGACCTGCCCCGCCTGCCGTGAGGGACAGGAGCAATATTGCGAAGCCGGCATGCTCCTCACCTACAGCGGCCGCGATAAAGACGGCCAGCCGACGCAAGGCGGCTACTCCACCCAGATCGTCGTAAACGAACAGTACGTGCTGCGGATTCCCTCAGCCCTGTCGCCTGCCGGAGCCGCTCCCCTCTTGTGCGCGGGGGTCACGACCTACTCCCCTCTGCGCCATTGGGGCATCGGCAAATATCACAAGCTGGCGGTCGTAGGATTGGGCGGACTGGGCCATATGGCGGTGAAGATTGGCACGGCGCTCGGAGCCCAGGTCACCGTCTTGAGCACCTCCGAACGGAAACGGAAAGATGCAGAGCGGCTCGGCGCATCGGACTTCGCCCTCACCTCCCAGCCCGAAACCTTTGCCAAGCTGCAGCGGCGGTTTGACTTCATTCTGGATACTGTCTCCGCGCCGCACAACTACAACGACTACCTGAATTTATTGAAGACCGACGGCACGATGATTCTCGTCGGCGTGCCGGATAAACCAACACTCCTGGAACCCTTTCCCCTCATCCTGCATCGCCGCCGCATCGCTGGCTCCGTCATCGGCGGCATCCGTGAAACGCAGGAGATGCTCGACTTTTGCGCGACGCACCGGATCGAGTCCGATGTCGAAGTGATTCCCATTCAACAAGTCAACGAAGCCTACGAACGAGTCCTCCGCGGTGATGTGCGTTTTCGATTCGTCATCGATCTCGGATCACTCACGTAGGACCCTGGTCCCGAGCTGACGACATTTCTGCTTCTGTGGAAGGAAACCCCTCATGCGACCATCGCGGGAAATATTGGGCCAGCCCGTCAAGGATGACAAACAGTCCCCCGCCCTGTCCGTTGATCCGAAGGCCTGGCAGCCGATCCTGGAAGCCCAGCGACCGGGACGCCCCGACATTCTTGCCAAGATGCTGAGACTCTACCTCGAAGATTCACGGAAGCTGGTCGACTCGTTACTGACCGCCCTCGCAGAACGGGATGGTCAAGCCCTCCAGGAATCGGCCCACGGGCTGAAGTCCTGTAGCGCTATGGTCGGCGCAGCCCGGCTCTCCGAACTGTGCGACCAGCTTGAAGGGCTCAGAACTTCTCAATCCCTGGAAGAAGCGTCAACGCTCATCCCGGTGGTACGACAAGAGTTCGACCGCGTCTGCGACATATTTTCAGCTGAACTGGCCCGGCGGACTTCATAGCGCACGGCGCGCCACGGCGCGGGGAAAACGGGAAGAAGGGATCGGGAGAAATGGCTGGGGGACTAGGAATCGAACCTAGGTAGCCGGCTCCAAAGGCCGGCGTCCTACCGCTAGACGATCCCCCAGCGCGGTACGGAATCGAGGCATGGGTCTGAAAATACGGGGCGGGAAAGATTATTTGGCTGGGGGACTAGGAATCGAACCTAGGTAGTCAGATCCAGAAACTGACGTCCTACCGCTAGACGATCCCCCAACCTAGAGCCACAATAATATAAGGCTCTTGGCTTCGTCAAGATCGATGCTGATCGAAACAGAACTTTCTCAGGCCTGCGAGGCCCGATCCAGCCCCTGGCGGAGCCGAAAGAGGGTCCTGTCTCGCCCCAAAACCTCCATCACCTCGAAAAGGCCAGGGCTGGCAGTCCGGCCGGTCAAGGCCACCCGGACCGGCTGAGCCAGCTGGCCCATTTTCAGCCCCTCGGCTTCGACCAGCTGCTTGAAGGCCTCTTCCCATTGCTGCTTGGAGAAGACAGGGAAGGATTCGAAGCGAACGAGCAATTTGCCAAGGACCGGCGCGACCGCCGGCGTCAAAAACTTCTTTGCCGCCTCCTCATCGAACGTCACAGCCTGCCCGAAATAGGGCCTCACCCATTCAACCATCTCCACCAATGTCTTCGCCCGCTCTTTCACGAGGACAACCAATTGCGCGAGCCAATCGGGCGAAACCGCCCGGACTTCGTCTGTCAGACCCGCTGCCTCCAGCAGAGGCACCAAAGCCTGCGCGACCTGATCCGGCTGGCTGATCTTGATATATTCCGCGTTCACCCAAATCAGCTTCTCAGGATTGAACACGGCGGGAGAGGTTTGCACGTTCTTCCAGGAAAATTTCTCGATCAGCTCCTGTCTGGCGAAGAGCTCCTGATCCCCGCATGACCACCCAAGCCTGACGAGATAATTCACCATGGCATCCGGCAGATAGCCCATCTCTTTATAGGCCATGATCGACGTGGCCCCATGCCGCTTCGACAGGCGGGATTTATCCGAACCCAGAATCATCGGCAGATGCCCGAACTGAGGAACGGGAAAGCCGAGGGCTTGAAAGATCGGGATCTGCCGCGGCGTATTGGTCAGGTGATCGTCGCCCCGCACCACATGGGTAATGTTCATCAGCGCATCATCGACCACCACTGAAAAATTGTATGTCGGGTACCCGTTCGACCGGAGAATGATCAGATCGTCCTGCACACTATTATCGAAGACAATCTTGCCCTTGATCAGGTCATCGACCACCGTCTCCCCCTCTAGCGGAGCCTTGAAGCGCAGGGCTGCATCACCAGCTGGGTTGGCCTGGCCACGATCCCGGCAACGGCTATCGTATTTCGGAGACAGCCCCTTGGCCTCTGCTTCCTTCCGCCTGGCTTCAAGTTCTTCCGCTTTGCAGGAGCACCAATAGGCCTGGCCCTTCTCTAGCAGCTGCATCGCATAACTGCGATAGAGGTCGATGCGCTCAGTCTGACGGAAGGGCCCCTCATCCCAATCCAGCCCCACCCACTTCAGCCCCTCAAGGATGGCCTGGATCGACTCATCGGTCGAGCGGTCCTGGTCTGTGTCTTCGATGCGCAGGACAAACACGCCCTTCTGCTGGCGGGCAAAGAGCCAATTAAACAGGGCTGTGCGAACCCCACCGATGTGGAGAAAGCCTGTGGGACTGGGAGCGAATCTGACTCTCACTTGACTCATCAAATGATCCTCTATCGTTGCGGAACGGTCGGTATCTATAGCATGGGGTGAAAAGTCTTGTACAGAATCGCGTGAGACGCGCCCTTTCATCCGGAGCTGTCATCTGATAAGAGAAGAGAAGGGAGATCGTCATGGCGGAACCCACACAATCGGCAACGGTCCTCTCGGTCAAAGATCTCACACCCCACGTTCGTCAATTGGTTCTGCTCCCCAAGACGCAGAAGATCCTCTTCCTGCCAGGCCAATGGATCTCGCTCCAGCTCCCGGTCGGCATCAAACCTCCCCTCAATCGCGCCTATTCGCTGGCAGAGCCCCCTTCCCAGACAGGACAACTGACCCTGGTCTTCGATCGAGTCCCTGATGGAACTGGATCCAACTATCTCTACGGGCTCAAGCCGGGCGATGAGCTACTGTTGTCCGGCCCCTATGGAAACTTCTCATTACCACCTTCGCTCGATCGAGCACTGCTCTTCGTCAGTCGCTACACCGGCATTGTGCCGATCCGTTGCATATTGAAACAGTTGGCAGCTTCAGGCCCACTGCCGCCTGCCACCCTGATTGCGGTCGGTCCGGCGGAAAATGAACTGCTCTACCACGATGAACTGCTAGCCTTCGCCGCACAGCAACCTTCGTTCCGCTATATACCGATGGTGGTGAAGGGGGCAGACGAGGAAGTGGTCGAGGCGGTGCTGACGGTCCTGCGCCCCCTCATCGCAAGCAAACAGAAAACGGCGCCACTGCTTAGCGGAGTGAAGGGGTTCGTGCGGCCATTGCGGGCCTATCTTATGGAAGCGGGATACGAGCGGAAAGAAGTCAAAACTGAAACCTACGATTAGTGCCCTTCTTTCACGAGATTCTTGTTCACAGCCGGGATCTCAACCACGATATCTTTCGTCCCGTTCGGCACACATTGGCAGCCGAGCCGTGACTGCAACGTGGTGAGCGGCGCCTTCTCTAACTGGTCGAACTCATCGTCCGTGCCTTCGCTACAACTCTCCAGCCCCTGCTTCACGATCACATGACAGGTCGAACAGGCGCAGACCCCTCCGCAGACATGCTCTAACGCCACCCCGCTACCCATCGCCACATCCAGGAGACTTCCCGGAAGCCCAGTCGGGCCGTAGGGAATCTTGGCTGGATCGACCAACACCTTCGTCGTCACTCCATTGGGGGCGACAAAAGTAACGCTATAGGTTCGCTGAGGCAACTCATAGTCAGCTTTTTCAATATAGGGATTGGTTCCGCCCATATGCCGTTCCTTTCGAAGCCAAACTCAGTCTTCCTTGCTATTGTTGACAGGGCAGAAATCTGCGTGCTATCCTTAGTCCGACCTTATTGATCGGAGATCATTATAGTCTCCGACCCTGGAGATCGGCAATAGCAATGTTGAAAATTTCAAAAAAAGCAGACTACGCCCTCATGGCCCTCCAGCACATCGCTGCCGCCCAGTTCGGCGACGTCATGCCGGGCCGCGTCGTGAACACAAAGGAAATCGCGGAGGAATATAACATCCCCCTCGAACTCCTGGCCAAGGTGCTCCAGACCCTGTCCAAGAACGCGCTGATCGAAAGCCACAATGGCCCGAAAGGCGGCTACGTGCTGGCGCGGCGCGCAGACAAAATTACGATCGCGCAAATTCTCGAAAGCATCGAAGGACCGTTGGGCATCACCGATTGTTCGCACGAAAAAGATGGAGAGTTCTGCATGCAGCGGGACAATTGCAATATCCGCACACCGCTGTTGAAGGTCCAGGACAGCATCGCCCAATTGCTCAATAACATGACCCTACAAGACATGATGGGTGGCACACCCCTCATTACGATTCAGTCTTCCGCGGCACAAGGAGTTGCACGATGAAACTGCCGATTTTCTTAGACAACCACTCCACCAACCCGATGGATCCCCGCGTCCTGGAGACCATGCTCCCCTACTTCGTCGAGAAGTTCGGGAATGCGGCCAGCCGCAACCACGCCTTCGGGTGGGCGGCGGAAGAAGCCGTCGAAAACGCCCGGAAGCAGATCGCGAAGCTAATCAAGGCCGACCCGAAAGAAATCGTCTTCACCAGCGGCGCCACCGAATCGGACAACCTCGCGATCAAGGGCGTACTGGAAATGTACGGGGAGAAGGGCACCCACATCATTACCTCCTCCACCGAACATCGCGCCGTGCTCGACACAGTCAAAGCGTTAGAGGGCAAGGGCAAAGCCACCGTCACCTGTCTCGCCGTCGATAAATTCGGCATGGTGAACCCCGAGGATGTGCGCAATGCGATCACAGAGAAGACGATCCTCATCTCCGTCATGCTGGCAAACAATGAAATCGGCACGATCAACCCCGTCAAAGAAATCGGCAAGATCGCCAAGGAGAAGGGCATCCTCTTTCACTGCGACGCCACGCAGGGCGTCGGCAAGATCCCAGTCGATGTGCAGGAGATGGGCATCGATCTGATGTCCTTCTCAGCCCATAAGCTATACGGACCCAAGGGAGTCGGAGCGCTCTACGTAAGAAAAAAGAATCCCCGGGTTCGCATCGTGGCGCAAATGGACGGAGGCGGGCATGAACGTGGCATGCGCTCCGGCACGCTGCCCGTGCCCCTGATCGTGGGATTCGGCAAGGCCTGCGAGCTCTGCGAGCAGGAGATGGTCCAGGAAACAGCGCGGTTGATTGCGATGCGCGATCGGCTGGAGGCCAGCATCATGAAGGCCCTCGAAGAAAGCTATCTGAATGGCCATCCGACCAACCGGCTCCCCGGCAACCTCAATATCTCTTTTGCCTATGTGGAAGGCGAGTCGTTGCTGATGGGCATGAAGGATATCGCCCTCTCGTCCGGCTCGGCCTGCACCTCGGCCACATTGGAGCCCTCCTACGTGCTCCGCGCCCTGGGAGTCGGAACGGAACTGGCGCATTCCTCGATCCGCTTCGGCCTGGGCCGTTTCAACACGGACGACGAGATCGACTATACGATCAAGAAGGTGATTGAGATCGTCACCAAGTTGCGCGAAATGTCCCCGCTATACGAGATGGCAAAAGAAGGCGTCGATTTAAAATCGGTCCAATGGGCTGCCCACTAGCAGCAATGAAAAATTTACAATTGTAAATTTTAGATTTCGGAGGGAATCATGGCCTACAGTGACAAAGTCGTCGATCATTTCAATAACCCCCGCAACATGGGGAGCTTCAAGAAGGACGAGGAAGGGGTCGGCACCGGCATGGTCGGAGCCCCGGAATGCGGCGACGTGATGAAACTTCAGATCAAAGTGCAGAACGATATGATCGTGGATGCGAAGTTCAAGACCTTCGGCTGCGGATCCGCCATCGCCAGCTCCAGCCTCGCCACCGAGTGGCTGAAGGGCAAGACCATCGAAGAGGCCCAGAAGATCAAAAATACCGACATCGTGCAGGAGCTGAACCTGCCGCCGGTGAAGATCCATTGTTCCGTGCTCGCCGAGGATGCGATCAAAGCCGCCCTCGCAGACTATCAGAAGAAAGCCGACGGACCCGCGACCGACGCAAAGTAACGTCAGAAAGGGAGCGCGCCATGGACACGACCAACGCAGAAACCCAGGCTCCGGTGATTACGCTCAGCGAGTCCGCCCTGAAGGAAGTCAAACGCCTCATCAACGTGCAGGGCCTTACGGAAGGCGGGCTCCGGCTCGGCGTGAAGGGCGGCGGCTGCTCAGGCCTCAGCTACACGATCAACTTCGACGAAAAGATCGGACCGCATGACCAGGTCCAGGTCATCGACGGAGTCAAAGTTATTGTCGACGCCAAGAGCGCCATTTATCTGCAAGGCACGCAGTTAGACTTCCAGAAAGACCTGCTAAGCGGCAATTTCAAGTTCGTCAATCCGAACGCCGACAAAACGTGCGGTTGCGGAGAGTCCTTCTCGGCGTAATGAACGACAATAAAGGTAACGGGATGGACCATCACCATACCCACAGCTCGAACCCCCGCGAACTGCAGATGGCCAGGAGCATGTGCTGGCACTGTCAATCCGAGGTGTCCGGAGAATATTTCTGCGACCGCTGCGTCAAGGTCCAGCCTGTATCGAAAGAAACCGACTACTTCACCTGCTTCGGGTTTCCTCGCCGTCTCACCATCGACCCAAGCAAGCTGGAAGCCAAGTTTTACGAACTCAGCCGCGCCTTCCATCCGGACTTCTATCAGAACAAAAGCGAAACGGAACAGACCATCAGCCTGGGCAACTCCGCCACGCTCAATTCGGCCTATCGCACCCTCCGCGATCCGATTCAGCGGGCCGAATATCTACTCGACTTGGAAGCGGGAGCCGTAAAGGAGATCAGAAATTCGCCTCCGGCCGACCTCTTCGAGGAAATCCTCGAGCTCCAAGACACGCTGAACGAATATCGGGCCGCCGACCGCACATCGGAAATTGGGCAACAGCTTCGCGCCAAACTCCAAGCGGAACAACTCACCCTGGAGCAGCGCAAACAGGACATGGAGACCGGCCTCCAGCAGCTCTTCACCGACTGGGATGCGCTTCAGGATCGGGGCGACGCGACCAGCCAATCCCGTACCGAACGGGACCGTCTGTTGAAGCAGATGAGGGAGATTCTCTCCAACCGCACCTACGTCAAGAGCATCGTCAACGACCTCGTCGCAACCATCGGATAACCACCATGTCACGCATCGTCGGCATCGATCTCGGCACCACGAATTCGCTCGTGGCCTATATGAAAGAGGGCCACCCCTGCGTCATTCCAGGCCGGAACGAACGGACAATGGTGCCCTCCGTCGTAGCCATGACCGACAATGGCCTGATCGTCGGCGATCCGGCGAAGGAACACCTGACTCGCAATCCTGAGCGAACGGTCTACTCCGTGAAGCGCTTCATGGGAAAGGCCCTTGAGGACGTGCAGGGTGAACTGGCCTACTTTCCCTACTCACTCACCGAACAAGGCGGCGTCATCCGCATCAAGCTCGGCGAAAAATCCTATTCGCCCCCGCAAATTTCGGCGATGATCTTAAAAGAGCTAAAGCAACGGGCGGAGGAGCATCTCGGCGAAAGCATCACGAAAGCCGTCATCACGGTCCCCGCCTACTTCAACGATAGCCAACGGCAAGCCACGAAAGACGCCGGCATGATCGCCGGGCTGGACGTGCTCAGAATCATCAACGAACCGACCGCCGCCTCGCTCGCCTACGGACTGCAAGAAAAGACGCAGGGCACCATCGCCGTCTACGACTTCGGCGGGGGCACGTTCGACATCTCCATCCTCAAACTCAAAAACGGCATCTTCGAAGTGTTAGCGACGAACGGCGACACCCACCTGGGCGGAGACGATCTAGACCGTGAGATTGCGAATCTCTTCCTGGCAGACATTCTCCGCCAGCATGGGATCGATCTCAGCGCCTACCCAGACCACATGCAAACGATCCGGCTCGAGGCGGAACGGGCCAAGATCCAACTGTCCGACGAACTGAAAACACAGGTGTCGGTCGAGCTGCCGGACAACAAGGGACGCTTCACGCGCGAGCTGACGCGGGATCAACTCGAAGCCCTGACCATGGGAATCATCGAACGGACTTTAACTCCCTGCCGGCTGGCCTTGAAAGACGCGGGGCTCACCCCTGATGCCATCGACGAAATCGTGCTAGTCGGGGGCTCCACCCGCATGCCCCTCGTGAGGCAACGGGTCCAGGAGCTATTCGGGAAGGCGCCCCATTGCGAGATCAATCCCGACGAAGTCGTGGCCCTCGGCGCAGCCGTACAAGCGGACATTCTCAGTGGCGGCACGACGGACATGCTCTTGCTCGACGTCACGCCCCTCTCCCTGGGCATCGAAACCATGGGCGGCGTGATGAGCAGCTTGATTCGCCGGAACACGACCATCCCGGCAAGCGCGAAAGAAATGTTCACCACCTATGTCGATGGGCAGACCGGCGTGGATATCCACATCCTCCAGGGCGAGCGAGAACTGGCGAACGATAATCGCAGTCTGGCAAAGTTCCGGCTGAAAGTGCCTCCGCTCCCGGCCGGCGTGCCGCGCATCGAAGTCACGTTCCTGATCGACGCCAATGGAATCTTGAATGTGAAGGCCAGCGACATGCGGACCGGACAGAGCCAGTCCATCGAGGTAAAACCCTCGTACGGTTTATCCGACCGCGAAGTGGAGCAGATGATCGAGGATTCGTTCAAGTTTGCGGTAGAGGACGTCAGCGCCAGAAAATTGATCGAAACGAGGCTCGAAGCCGGCGCCTTGATCACAACGACAGAAAAATCCCTGAGCGAGGGGCGTCGTCTTGTCGCCCCGGAAGAGGTCACAGCCATTCAAGCGGCCCTCTCGGCCCTGGCCACCGCAAAGGACGGCAACGACCCCCGCGCCATCCGCGCGCGCATGGCAGACCTTGAACGATCGGCGCAGCGCCTGACCGTCGCCATGCTGAACGATTCGCTCACACGAGGGCTCCAGGGCAAGAAGGTCTCAGACCTCACGTAACGCGGCTTCGGGAAGCCTGTTTCGCCGCGCTTCACGAACGATGAAGGAGTTCAGATGGACCTGAAATGGAACGACACAGAAGATATTGCCATTCGCTTGGTCGAAGAGCATCCGGAAACGGACCCTCTCACGGTTCGCTTCACCGACCTGCATGCCTGGATCGTGGCGCTCCCCGATTTCAAGGACGATAGCAAGAAGTCGAACGAGAAGATTCTGGAAGCGATTCAGATGGCCTGGCACGAGGAATATCAGGACTCGAAA
>CAMDPZ010000006.1 GCA_945905765.1 Nitrospira lenta | reverse complement strand
AGACGAATCTCCTCGAAGCTCCGTCGCCGGAGCCGCGTGTGACTATCCAACTATCCGAAACAGGGCAGATCCAGTTGGTGCTGCGATTCCCGGCGCCGGACCGCGGCCGCTCGCGGATCGAACAGGCTATCTTGCGCCGCTATCTCACCGCATCCAATTAGCAGGCTGCTGAAACAGGGAGGGATGGCCCGGTGAGTCCCCTGTGCTCGCGCAACGCGCGCCCTCGGAAGGGCCTCGTTGGACGCGCGCAGTGGGGGCTTTCCCCGGGCCATTGTAGAGGAACGTGCCCGAGCAAACATGGAGAGCCGTCCAGGTTTTCTTGCTGCCGGACCGTTTGAGCAGCCTGCGGGAGCCTGTTCTCCCTTTTAAGATATGCCGTTCCGCAAGCGGGGCCGCATCCTCTCGGTTGACCTTCGTCTCACGTTTCACGCAGCAGATCGGTTAGAGCACGCCGGCGAGCCGGTTGAGGCTGAGAATCGCTTGGCCAAAGAAGAGCTGGAGCGATTGCAGATCCTGAGGGGTGACTTGACCGGGGAGGGGCCCATGGTCGCTGTAGAGGAGTCCGATCGGCCTGATGCCGATGCGGATGGGGGCGAGGATGGCAGAGGAGGTTTGCCAGGTCGTGAGGAACCTGGCGCCGAGGGCGCGCGGTCCGTCGGTCGAGACTTGCGAGAGCAAGAATGGGTCTTGTTGTTTGAGCGCATGCAGAAACAGCGGGTGCTCCGCGCTAAGCGATCCCGTGAAGCTGGCCAGGTAGCGCTCCGGCACGTCGACGCCCACGACTACCCGCCCGAGTAGTTGGTCGGTATCGCCTGGATTCAGCAACGCCAGGGCCACCCGCGTAAAGCCGCCGCCTTCATGCAACGTATTGACCAGGACGGAGAGAAGATTGTTGAGATCTTTCGCCGCCATCAAGGAGGTCTGGAACTGCTGAAGGGTTTCCAGCGGGCGGGTTTGGATCGGAGGAGCTGCTTTCGGTCCATCCGCTTGCTCCTTGGCCAATTCCGGATTGATCGTTGGGGACAACGTTACGGTGAGCGCCGCCGGGGCTGACGCCTGGGAGATCACGGTCTCGGTGATCCCGACGGAGCGGGACAGTTGCCGGCCCTTGTCGAAGGCGCGGGTTAAGGCGTCTTGCAGGGTGCGTTCCGGCAGGGCGGTGCCCCGTTGGACCGTGCGACGAATGGGGTCGGCGGCGCCGGGATTCGGCGCGTCAGCCATGGCGGCGACGAGATGGTTGGAGCCGGTTACCAGGCCCATGAACAGCTGCTGGTCGGTTTGCCATTTTGTTTTTGCCGTAGGGGCCGGGCTGCCAATGAGATCCATCAGGCCGGCCGGCAAGACCCAGGTCTTGGCCAGGGCTGTGGCGAAACGAACCCTCGACACACCCAGAATTTTTATTTCCTCGTCCTGAGTCTTTGCTGCGATGAGCTCTTGAAACAGATCGGGAGTCTGGTACGCGATGACCAAGTCGGCGAAGGAGTAGAGGAGGGCGGCGCTGAACAGCTGCCCCGGCTGAGGATAGCTCATGGCCAGGCCGAGTTCTGAGGCATGCGCCGCCGAGAACAGCGCCTTGGCGATCAAGCGGCCCAGGAGCGGCCGTCGGTCCGGCTGATTCTCCAGCTGCTCCATCAATTGGACGGTGGCGACGAGGGTGCGGACGGTATCCAGGCCAAGCCAGGCCACGGCGTGCGTGACGGATGTAATCGTATGTTGCGGGCTATAGGCGATCCCGTTGGCGATCTGCAGCACCTTGCAGGTCAAGCCTGGGTCGCGGCTGACGACTTCTGCGAGGGCATCGGGGCTCGAGGTGTCTCCGCTGATGTTGAGAATTTTTTGGCAGGTCGCCCGCAAGACGGGGATTGAATTGGCTTGGGGATCGAAGAGCGGGCGAAGCTGCTCGTGAATCTCGTTAATGACGTCAGAGTTCGTGATCGAGGTGCCTGCTTGCGTCATCCTGTTTCCCCCACAAGTCCTTCTATGCCCTGACGTCCGTTATCGGTCGGTTGAGGGGGGAAACTTGAGCCGGGGCGACAGATTTTTCGTCAGATCACCTCAGGTCGTTGCTGGGCGGCGGTTTCCTTCGCCGGTTCTTGACAGAGCGGGAAAAGGAGTGCAGGCTGTTCGCTCTCTTTGCAGGAAACAAACTGCGCTCACTATTATTTTCCAGGAGGTATTCCATGCAGAAGTTGATCGTTGCCGCTTTGACTGTATTGTGCATGTTCGGAGCCGGCTCGCTGGTCATGGCCGATGAGGCAGTCAAAGGCGAGACGGAGACGACGAAGTCCGATGTTGCAGCCGAAAAAGAGTCGGGGAAATCCGATTCGAAGGGCAAGAAGAAGGGCCAGAAAAAGCAGATGAAGGCCAAGCGCCATGCGGCGAAGGGCAAAACGAAGGCGCAAAAAGAAGAAGCGCCTGCCGCGGCTCCATCGGCTCCGGCACCTGCCGTTGCCCCGGCCGCAGTCCCGGCCCCCGCAGCAGGGCACTAAGGTCGAGCAGTTGTGCGCATGGCCCTCGGGAGGTTTTCCCTTCCGAGGGCCGTTTTATGTGGAGTGGCTCCCTCTCCGCCTTGTTCCCCCGCAGGCCTTTTGCTAGGATGCGCGGCCTGATTGTCTGTAGGATGCTCTATGAAAATCGCGACGTTCAACGTCAATTCGCTCCGCAAACGTTTGCCCATTGTGCTCGACTGGCTGGCTCAGCAGAAGCCCGATGTGCTCTGCCTTCAGGAAACCAAAGTCCAGGACAGCGAGTTTCCTCTGCTGGCCTTGGCTGAGTCAGGGTACGAGGTCACTTACCGGGGCATGAAGTCGTACAACGGTGTGGCGATCTTGAGCCGGGAGAAACCGGAGGCGGTGGCGTACGGGTTCGACGACGGAGGCGATTCGGAGGACGCGCGGCTCTTGCGCGTGGTGATCAAGGGGATTCCCATCGTCAATACCTACGTGCCGCAGGGTTTCGAGATCGATTCCCCCAAGTATCAGTACAAGCTTGGCTGGTACGATCGGCTCCGCAAGTATTTCGAGAAACATTTATCGCCGGACAAGCCGGCCATCTGGTGCGGGGATATGAACGTGGCGCCACGGCCGATGGATGTGCACAGCCCCGAGAAACATCTCAAGCATGTCTGCTATCACGAAGATGCGCGGCGGGCCTACGAGAAGACGCTGGCCTGGGGATTTCAGGATGTGTTCGTGAAGCTCTATCCGGATCGGCAGCAATATACGTTTTGGGATTACCGGGCGCCGGCGTCGTTGGAAGCGAATCGCGGCTGGCGCATCGACCATATTTTGGCGACGGCCCCGCTAGTCGAGCGTTGTGTCAGGGTAGAGGTGGACGTCGAGCCGCGGCGAGCGAAAGACCCCTCGGATCATACATTCTTATGGGCGGAGTTTTCGATCTAACCACGAGCGCAACGTCCACACCTGCCCCCGTTCGATCGGTTCGGCAAGCTGCCCGCCCCGACCGAACTGGCTCACGATCTCGAACGAATCATCAAGCCGCATTGAGGGTCGGCTGTTTCGCGCGCGACAGGGCCACGCGATTCTGCGCAATCAACGGATCGATGACCAGGCCGCAATTGATACAGCGGAGCACGGCCACATCCTGCGAGAAATCCGGTCGCGATTCCTTCACCATCAGCCCGCTGCATTTTTGACAGGTCACGCTGCGTCCCTCCTGCTGTCATATGTTTCCGCGTCATTGGTCGTCTTTGAGGGGCAAACTGTAGCATTGCAAGATTAATAGGGTGTTAACTGGCAGTTAAAACTCTCTAATGTCCATGGGTAATGACAGACACGATATTGCGGTGATCGGTGCGGGTGCCGCAGGGCTCGCCGCTTCGATTTTCACAGCAGAGGCCGCCGCGAAAGAGGGGCTGTCGCTGAGGATCCTGCTGCTCGATGGGGCCAAGACCCTCGGCGCCAAGATCCTCGTCTCCGGCGGCGGTCGCTGCAATGTCACGCATGATGTCGTGACCGCCACCGACTTCTTCGGTAATCGCCATATCATCAAGAATGTCTTGGCCGCCTTTCCGGTTCAGGCCACGATCGACTGGTTCGCCTCCTTGGGCGTGGACCTCAAGTGCGAAGAGACCGGCAAGCTTTTCCCTGTGACCGACAAGGCGCGAACGGTTTTAACGGCGCTCGTCAATCGTTGCCAGGAGTTGGGTGTGGTCATCCGTCCGGACCATCGAGTGGCAGAGGTTGCCTGTCTCGCCGGCTCAGAGGGTGGCTTCCTCATTCACCATACCCAGGGAGTCACGCAGGCGAAGAAAATCATTCTGGCCACCGGCGGCCGTTCGCTTCCGAAAACGGGGAGTGACGGGTTCGGCTATGAGTTGGCTCGCCGCCTGGGCCATCACGTGCACGCCACCGCTCCGGCCCTCACCCCGTTAGTGCTGGACGAGACTGTGTTTCACAAGGATCTCTCAGGCATTTCACAGGAAGTGGAGCTGACGACGACGGTGCAGGGCCAGATCGTGGATCGGCGGACCGGCAGTTTGCTCTGGACCCATTTCGGGATCAGCGGCCCCGTCGTCATGGATGCCAGCCGCTTCTGGACGAGCGCTCATGAAAAGGGCGAGCCGGTTGATCTGTGCGTGAACTTTCTGCCGGCCCTGACCCAGGAGGCAGCCCGCCAGTGGTTCATGAAGCAAGCGGCAGGGTCGCCTCGCCGTTCGTTGACCAAGACCCTGGCGCATTTGGTTACGGAGCGATTTGCCGAATCCCTCTGCCGATATCTGGGGATCAGCGGACAGACGGCCATGGCCCAACTGCCGCGGAAGGATCGGGACCGGCTGTTGGCGGCGCTCACAAAGTTCCGGCTTCCCGTGCAACAGGATCGGGGATGGAACTACGCGGAAGTCACGGCGGGCGGAGTGCCCCTGGAGGAAATTAACTTTCGCACGATGGAGTCGAAGCTCGTGCCGGGTCTCTATCTGGCGGGAGAAATTCTCGATTGCGACGGCCGCATCGGGGGATTTAACTTTCAATGGGCCTGGGCCACCGGATGGCTTGCGGGTAAGGCTGTTTCTGTAAGTATGCGTGCCGATGGTGAGGCTCGTCGATGAGTAACCGGTTTATTTTCACAAAGGCTGTGCAGGGAACTCTCGTTTTCTTGACAGAAAGAAGGCGATCGTCTATCCGTGGAGAGGAACGAGCTCGGTCCATCGGTCGGGTCGAGCAGGGGAACGAGAGGGCAGGGGAAGATGGGTCATACGCTCAGTTGCCCACGGTGTCAGAAGGAAGGCGTTTTGCGGTCTCATTTGCAATCGCTACGGGAGTATCTCGCCTCCCTTCTCTTCGTGTCGCCATTTCGCTGTCCAGCATGCAGCCACCGCTTTCTGGCGTCCCGTCTCTGGCTGGACCATTCGACTCATCCGATCGATCGTCGCCAGCACCTCCGAATTCCTGTGCGACTCTATCTCTCGTTTTCCGGGGGCAAGGTTCGCGGTGAGGGAACGGTGCTCGATCTGTCGATGGGTGGCTGTGTCATCAAAAGCGAGACCCAGGTCCATACGGACGATATCTTCTATCTGCAATTGTCGCTTGGCGAAGGGGAGCAGCCTCTTGAAGTCGCCGCGATCGTTCGCTCTGTCAGCGCTCGCGGCATCGGGTTCAAGTTTCTGCGAGGCGCCCAAGAGAATAAACGCCTGTTAGCCTTTGCCCAAGCCCACGTCGATCCTTCGAGTAAATCCTCGTTCAACACCACGGTTGCCGCCTAAGCGACCGAATTTGTATTTTTAGCAGAGTTTAAACGGTCGCGAACGGTCATCGCCGTCACCAGGCTGTTCAAACAGTTCGCCCAGCAAGGCCGCAGGCGAGTCGAAACCGGAGGAGGTACCGACCGCACTTTGCGTGGCCGTTCGCCAGTACAATGGATCTTGGCGAACGGAAAAGCCCCTCCAGTACTTCCGACCTCCGATAACTTCAATCGGTACGTTGAGGATTTCGATGAGCCGAGAACGACGTTGGCGGACGGTTTCAACAGCCTGCTACAGGGGAGTTTCCCAGGCCGAGTGTAGCGGATGTTCGTTGATCAGCTCCTCGTGGGTGGCGAGGTCATAGGGTTCAATGGCGAGGTCTTGCTCATCGAGCGGTTCCGGGCAGGTGGGGGAGCAGAGATAGGCGCGATAGGATTCGGCTTTCTCCTTCGTGGTGAACCGGCAGAGGCCATGTTCCGGCATCCCGGATGAGGGGTGCCAAAAGGCCAGCTCGATGGCACTCCCCTGGTAGATGCCGAGGAGGCGGTGCCGGATCTGAAATCCGCCGGGCAAATGTGAA
Organism: Nitrospira lenta; assembly: GCA_945905765.1. Lineage (GTDB taxonomy): Bacteria > Nitrospirota > Nitrospiria > Nitrospirales > Nitrospiraceae > Palsa-1315. The sequence continues at coordinate 46,539 of CAMDPZ010000006.1, read as the reverse complement.
GAGGGTTCAAGCGACATCGGACGTTCCACCTTCGTATCATAATGGCAATTCTCATGATAGCATGAGCATTATCCTGCGCTAAAGACCGCGCAGGCACGCCGAAGGAGGACTCCCCTATGAGCCGTCGCATCACAGTATTCGCCACCATCGCCATTGCAGCTCTATTCATAGGCCTCACGGGCTGCGGCTACAACGATCTTCAGGGATTAGACGAAGACACGAAGGCCGCCTGGAGCGAAGTGGTCAATCAGTATCAGCGGCGGGCCGATTTGATCCCGAACTTGGTGGCCACAGTCAAGGGCTATGCAGAGCATGAAAAGGATACGCTCGAAGGAGTAGTGCAGGCGCGCGCTCAGGCGACCGGAATTCAAGTGACGCCTGACACGTTGAAAGATCCTGCCGCGTTCGAGCAATTCCAAAAGGCGCAAGCCGGTCTCACCTCATCGTTAGGCCGTCTCATCGCGATTGCGGAGAATTATCCGAATTTGAAAGCAGACCAGAATTTCCGCGATCTCCAAAGCCAACTCGAAGGGACGGAGAATCGCATCGCTGTCGCGCGCAAGCGGTATATCGAGAAAGTGGCGGAGTACAACAAGGGCGTTCGTTATTTCCCCACAAACCTGACGGCCAAATTTTTGCTCCACCTGGAAGAGAGGCCGAATTTCACCGTGGCGGATGAGAAGGCCGTGGCCAAGCCGCCAGAGGTAAAATTCTAGCAGGATGCTGAAAAAGCCTGCCAGCGTCGTTCTCGGCTCATCGAAATCCTCAACGTACCGATTGAAGTTATCGGAGGTCGGAAGTACTGGAGGGGCTTTTCCGTTCGCCAAGATCCATTGTACTGGCGAACGGCCACACAAAGTGCGGTCGGTACCTCCTCCGGTTTCGACTCTCCTGCGGCCTTGCCGGACAGGCTTTTTGAGCATCCTGCGCAGAGCTTTTCGTATCCTGCTCAGCTGGGGTTTAATGTGAGAGGCAATCTTCGACAGCTGTTCGTTTATTTCATTCTCGTCGGTGCGTTATCTCTGGTCTCAGTCTTCATCTCTCCGTCCTTCGCGCTCGATGTGCCTGCACTCACGGGCCGCGTTGTGGATCTCGCGCAGGTCTTGCCGGCTGAAGTCGCAGCCTCGCTTACCAATGATCTTGAAGCCCACGAGACGAAGACCGGCAACCAAGTGGTCGTGCTGATTCTGCCTTCCCTTGAAGGGGAGCCGATCGAGTCCTTTTCTCATCTCGTCAGCACCACCTGGAAGCTCGGGCAGAAGGGGACCGATAACGGCGTGCTGCTGCTCATTGCCCTGCGCGAGCGAAAGGTCCGTATCGAAGTGGGTTATGGCCTCGAAGGCACCTTGACGGACCTCCGTTCCGCACACATCATTCGTCAGGAGATCGTGCCGCATTTTCGCGCAGGCGATCTGCCGGGCGGCATCGCTGCAGGAGTCCAGGCCATCCTCGGTATGATTGAGGGCACCTACAAGGCGGAAGAGGTGCGGCATGCGCCGGGTCAGGAGCCGACCTCGTTCGAGTATCTGATCGTCGGGATCGTCGTCGGAACCTTAGCAGGCCTCGTATTGAGTCATGGATTGCCACGGTCCCGCGTGCTGATTGGAGGCCTGCTCGCATTTTTTATTGCCCAGGCCGCGACGGTGGGGTTGGGGCTCGCGGCAGCCGGAGTGACGGCCTTCTTACTCTGGCTCATCCTACAAGCGGGCCGCGGTCAGGGCGGAGGATGGGGAGAGGGGATCATGATGGGACCGGGCGGCGGGTTCGGCGACTCATTCGGCGGCGGCGGATTCAGCGGAGGGGGCGGGGGCTTCGGTGGCGGCGGCGCCTCGGGAGATTGGTGATGAAAATTTTTACAGACGCAGAGCAGGAACGGATCAAGCAAGCAGTTCGACAGGCCGAGTTGGTCACGAAGAGCGAGATTGTGCCGATGATCGTTCCGGCCTCGGCCCGGTATCGCGAAGCAGGCTATCGGACGGGGCTCATGCTCGCCCTGCTCTCTCTGGCCCTGCTCCTGACGATTGAGATCTACTGGTTGCCATGGGGCTGGCATGCAGGCAACGCTGGCTGGCTGCTGCTGGCGGTCGTTGCCTCCTATGGACTTGGGCAATGGCTTGGCAGGATTCCGATGGTCATCCGCCTCGTCACGTCACGCGAGCGATTGGCGCATAAAGTGGCTCTGCGTGCCGAGCAGGCCTTTTACCAACATGGACTGCATCAGACGCAAGGCCGGACGGGCGTGCTGATTTTCGTGTCGTTGTTGGAGCGGCGGGTACAGGTCTTGGCGGACAGGGGCATCAACGATCACGTTCCTGCCGGCACATGGGATGGCCTGGTGAGCGGCATCATCGAGGGCATCAAAACCGGACAAGCGACCGACGCCATCTGTGCGGCGATTGCCAAGTGCGGAGCGCTCCTTGCGCAGGTCAGTCCCGCGGGGTCCGGCGATAATCCCAACGAACTGTCCGACTCCTTGATTCAGGAGCCATAATGTTCGGTTCGATAGACTGCCTGACGTGGTTCCGCTAGAATCCCGACCCATGGCCGATCCTACTGTTGTTGCTCCAGCTCCCGTGAACGTGCAAGACGAGACTCGCTCGGTGGTCAAAGCGGCAGGCTTGATCGGCCTGGCCACGTTTTCCAGCCGTATCCTCGGATTCATCCGCGACATGGTGCTGGCAGGGCTCTTCGGCGCAACGCCTGCGGCCGATGCCTTCTTCGTCGCCTATCGCGTTCCGAATTTGCTGCGCGAGTTATTTGCGGAAGGGTCGATGTCTTCCGCCTTCATTCCGGTCTTCACGGAATATCAAACGCTCAAATCGAAACGAGACGCGTGGGAACTGGCGAGCGCCGTCTTTACCACATTGCTCACGATCGTGACCGGCATTACGATTTTGGGCATCATCGCCGCAGCGGGAATTGTGTGGCTCCTGGCGCCGGGATTTCACGGCGACCCGGCGAAGCTGGGCATGACGACATTGCTCACGCAGATCATGTTCCCCTATCTGATCTTTATCAGCCTGGCTGCGCTGGCGATGGGCATTCTGAATTCTATGCGCGCCTTTGCGGCGCCGGCCTTCTCGCCGGTGTTCTTTAATATCGTGATCATCGGTTGCGCGTTCTTTCTGTCGCCCGTGATGTCGGAGCCGATCCTTGGCGTGGCCATCGGGGTCGTGGCGGGAGGGATGGCGCAGTTCGCCATGCAGCTGCCTGGTTTGAGGCGGCGGGGCATGTTGTTCGGATTCCGGTTCGCGCCGGGCCATCCTGGCGTGAGACGGATCGGCCGTCTGATGGTGCCGTCGCTCCTCGGTCTTTCCGTGACGCAGATCAACATTACCGTGAGCACGATCCTCGCCTCCTTCTTTGCGGGCGGGCCGACCTATCTTTTTTACGGCATGAGATTGATTCAGTTTCCGCTCGGAATTTTCGGCGTGGCATTGGCCACGGCCATTTTGCCGACCCTCTCGGCGCAGGCGGCGCGCGGAGCCCTGGATGAATTGCGGACGACGGTGGGCTTCGGCCTGCGCATGATCCTCTTTATCATTTTCCCGGCGATGTTGGGCCTGATCCTCCTGCGCCAGCCGATCGTCCATCTCTTCTTCGAGCATGGGACCTTTACCTCGCACGACACAGCCGAGACAGCGTTGGCGGTGCTCTGTTACGCCGTTGGCCTCTGGGCCTTCGGAGGCGTTCGCATCATCGTCTCGGCTTTCTATTCCCTGCAAGACACGCGCACGCCGGCCATCTCCGCGGCGATTGCCGTGGTCTCCAATCTCGTCTTCTCGCTGCTGTTGATGTCTTCGCTTGGCGCGGCAGGCCTGGCCCTGGCCACAGCTCTAGCGGCGATGGTGAACGGCGGCATCCTGGTCGCGGTGCTGCACCGCCGGTTGGGAGGCATCGAGTGGGGCTCTGTGGGACGATCGTCGCTGCGCGTGCTCTTCGCATCCCTGCCGTTGGTTCTGGTTTGTGCCTGGGTGGCGGCGGCGCAGATCTGGACGCAGCCAGGTGAATGGACGGAGAAATCAGCCCTGCTCTTTGTGGCCATCGGATTGAGCGTGAGCGGCTATCTGGGCGTCCATGCTTTGTTGCAGTCTGAAGAACTTGGCTTGGTCTGGGGCATGGTGCGAAAAAAACTAGGTCGAGTCATCGTCCGCTGAGGTCTAATGAGCCGGGCGATTATCTTCAAATCACGGTGGGGCTGGATGGCTCTGTCAGAAACGGCGAAGGGGATCGATGCCCTGGTATTGCCGAAGGCTTCGCGTCGGGCCGCGCGCTCCGAGTTGCAGCCTGGCTCGATCGAACTGCCGGAGGGCCAGGCTTCTCCGCGATTGCGAAAGGCGCTGACGCAGCTGACCGATTATCTGGCGGGAACACGCACATCGTTCGATTTGCCGCTGGACCTTTCACGAGGGACGAGTTTTCAGCGGAAGGTCTGGCGGACGCTTTGTGGCATCTCCCATGGCCAGCTGCGGTCCTATCAATGGGTGGCCCTCCGCGTAGGGGGCAGACAGTATGCCCGCGCCGTCGGCAATGCCGTGGGGGCGAATCCGATGCCGATCCTGGTTCCGTGCCATCGAATCGTGGCGCAGGATCAGTCGCTCGGAGGATTCTCCGGCGGCTTGCCCACGAAACGAAAACTGCTCATCCTCGAAGGCACTCTGGCGCAGCTGAGACCGGCAAAAATCGAGCGGCGCTCAAGTCTGTCGCGCGAAGACCGATAGAAGGATCAGAGGGGCAGATATCGTCAGATAGACCAAGATCTGCTATATTGCGGTGAAACGTTTTCGAAGATGCGAGAGGTGGAAATGGGAACGCAAGTTTCGCCACGGCATCCGCTTCGTCAGTTGTTCGGCGCCCTGACCGAGAAGAGCTTTACGGAGCATCTCGGGTGGCCCGACCCCAACGTCACCAGCTACGTCTCCAACCTGCTTGTCGACTTTACCCATACCGATCAGCTCTATAAAATCAGAAACCAGGAAGACCGGCCGGTCGATACGGTGGTGGATCTTTTGTTTGAATCGGAAGTCTTGCTGGGGGCCCAGTCGATGGAGCGTGAGCGGGATGTGCATCAGCATATCGGCGATTTCACGCTCTTCATGGCGGGGCTATTCCCGGAATATCTGCGCCGACTCAAGACGAGCGGGCTGATCTACCATAAGGATTTTCTCGTGGACTATATGAAGACAGGCAAGCGTTCCTACGGGATTGTCGCGCAAATGGAGGACAATCCGTCAGGGGAGGAAACGCCTCTGTTCCGGACACTCTCCGACAACTTCGAACTTTGCGTCACCGGGTTGGGGTTCGTGCGGTCCGATTTGGACCGGATGAGAGATCCGGCGTACCGGCAGGTTCGGGACCTTCTCCTCAATTGACCAAGTCCTCTCCTCTCATTCTTGCCCACGGAGGCGCCGGACGTAAACGGATGACGCCGGCGCAGGCCGCCTGTTTGTCCGATGCCCTTGTCATCGGCTATGCCATCCTTGAACAGGGAGGTCCTGCCGTCATTGCCGTCGAATGTACGATCGGCCTCCTGGAACAATCCGGGCTGTTCAATGCGGGGCAGGGAGCGAATCGCCAGCTGGACGGAGTGCAACGAATGGACGCTTCGATCATGGAGGGGGCCCACCTCAAAGCCGGAGCCGTCGCGTCGATCGAAGGGATCCTGTATCCAATTACGGCGGCCCGCCTGGTCATGGAAGACACGAACCATGTCTTGCTTGTCGGCCCACCGGCTACGGCGTTTGCGCAGTACTGCAAACTTGAACCTCTGTCGAAGGGACGTTCGTTGCGCCGGAGTGTCGGTCGGTCGCCCGCCTCGACGGCTGTCGCGCAGACGATGGAGCGCTATCGCGCAATGGTGAAATCTCAGCGGACGGAGAAGGACCAGCATGGGACCGTCGGCGCGGTCGCGTTGGATCGGGCCGGGACGGTGGCGGCAGGAGCCTCGACCGGGGGCGTCGATTCGATGTTGCCCGGGCGGGTGGGCGACAGCCCTCTCATCGGCTGCGGTGTTTATGCCGATAATCAGAGCGGCGCTGTATCGATGACCGGCATCGGCGAAGGCATCATCCGCCTTGTGCTCGCCAAGACGATTTGTGATCGTCTGGCGACAGGGGCCAGCCCAAGGGTTGCTGTCAGACAGGTCTTGCGTCTGTTGGTGTCTCGGATCAAGGGGTCTGCCGGAGCTCTCGTCCTTTCGCCGGACGGGCGATTTGCCATCAGGCATGTGACGCCCTACATGGCAGCCGGCTGGTGGAACGGGATCGGCTCGCCGAAAGTTCGAGGACAATTTCCATAAAAGATTCGCCTGACCGGGCCGTTCCGTACGACCGGGGCAGGGAGATCGTTGAGGCGTTACGGAACTGGATGGCTGTGCTTCCGAGTGATCAGGCTCAGGATGCGATCGTGTCTGCGAGTCAGGGCCATGGTTTTTCTGATCGGATCGTATCGGCGCGGCGAGGGTAAGATAGCGGCCAGCCAGGCTGCCTCATCGGCTGTCAGGTCCTGTGAGGACTTCTGGAAGTGATGGCGGGCCGCCGCTTCAGCGCCGTAGACGCCCTGTCCCCATTCCGCGACGTTGAGATAGAGCTCGAGGATCCGCGCCTTGGTGAGTTGATGTTCGAGCGAGCGCGTGATCAGGGCTTCCCGCGCTTTTCGAAACAGGGACCGTTCGGACGAGAGATAGAGATTTTTGGCCAGCTGTTGGGTAATGGTGCTTCCGCCCCGCTTCAGTTCGCCCGCCTCGAGGTTGTACTTGGCTGCTTCTTTGATGCCTTCCCAGTCGAATCCTTCATGCGTGAAGAATGAGGCGTCTTCCGCCGCCACGACCGCCTGCCGGAGGTGCGGGGAGATCCGCGCGAGGGGCACCCAGATCCAATGGCGTCCGACCGTGAGACCCTGCGCCTCAGCCTGGGCCTGGCGCGCGGTCATCAGGGCTGTCACAGGCGGATTGGTCCTGCGCAAGGACGAGACGTCTGGCATGGTGAGCAGCCACACGAAGAGGAGCGCGCCGATCGGGAGGCCGAGGCCGATGATCAGGAAGGCCTTCACGCGGGAGCGGGAGTGGGTGGTTGACTTCCGCATTAGAGGCTGCGTATCACAGAGATGATGTGTGGTCGTGTCAATAACATGGTGTCTGATCGGTGAATGGGTAGGGCATGAAAATTCTCACGGCAGAGTTTATCAGAAGTTGTGCAGGGCCAGAACAGTTTCTGCAAGGCGATCTTCCGGAAGTCGCCTTCATCGGGCGGTCGAACGTCGGCAAGTCCTCGCTCATCAATTCGCTTTTGCAGCGCAGGGGGCTGGCCAAAGTCAGTCGCACGCCTGGCAAGACTCGTCTGGTCAATCTTTTTCGCATCACCAGCGACGATCCAGGATTGGCGCGATTCGTGTTGGTGGATTTGCCTGGTTATGGCTATGCGAGGGTCTCGAAGTCGCTGCGGGCTGAATGGGCGCCGTTAATCGAACAGTATCTCGACGGCAGCGAACAATTGCGCGCGGTGGTGGTTCTGGTGGAAAGCCGGGTGGTGAGCGAACAGGACCGGGAGACGATCGCCTGGCTGTTGTCAGTCGGACGTCCGCCCATCGTGGTGGCGACAAAAGTCGATAAACTGAAAATGAGCGAGCGCATCAAGACGCTGCGCCGGCTGCACGAAGGGTTGGGATTGACCGAGGAGGCTATTCCTTACTCGTCGACGACGGGCGAGGGGCGGGACCGGTTGTGGGCGGCCCTGAAGGAGCGGATTCGAACTTGATCTCGATATAGGCTTTGTTTTTGAGCTCTGCCAGCCAAGCCTGAAAGACGTCCTCGCTTTTCTGCTGAAAGACGAGTCCCTGGATCTCCGCGCGCACTTCCTCGTACGGCCTGAATTGTTTGGGCTGTTTGTCCTCCAGACGCACGATATGGAATCCCTCTGAGGTTTCGATCGTATCCGAGATGCCGCCTGGCACGAGCTTCGTGATGGCCCGTTCGATGCCGGGCAAGAGTTCTCCCTGCCGCACCAATCCCAGACGCCCGCCTCGTGAGGCGTTGGGCCCGTCAGAAAAATGCAATGCCAGATCTTCGAAGGGCTCCCCCCGTTTGAGCAGGGCTGTGATCTCGGCCGCTTTGGCTTTGGCGTCGGACGTATCGTCAGGGGACCGGGGCTTGAGGAGAATCTGGCTGAGGGTATATTCCTCCGGGAGCGCGAACCGGTCATGGTGTTCCTGAAAGTAGCGTTTGATGTCGGAGTCCGCGACCATGACCCCGCTTCGCACTTCCCGGTCGACGACTTTGAGCAGGATCAGCTGTTCCCGGACATTTTTGAGGTTGGCCGGATTCGTCTCGTCGATCTTTTCCCCCTGCTGCTTCATCTGCTGAAGCGCCTGCCGGACCTCCTGGTCTGAGACCTCGATCCCTTTGGCCTTGGCTTCCTGGAGCTGGAGTTTGCGCTCGATCATCGAGGTCAGCGCCATGTATTCCACCGTTCTGAGCCGGTGCGCGAGGGCCTCGCCGCGATATTCCTTTTGAATCCGTTCCCGTTCAGGGGCCAGTTCCCGTTTCATATCGGACTGCATGATGAGGTCCGAGTTGACGATCGCGACGATCCGGTCTTGCACCTGCGCGGCCGAAAGCAGAGAGGCCGGCGCGAGCAGCGCCAGCGCGAAGAGGACCGCGCGGTGCAATCGGGACGGAGGCATCGTGATGAAGGGACGGTGCATGATCATGGCTTTGAGTCTCGCGCCCGGCTGCCGATGAGGGTTCGAGGGATTGTACACGAATTGCGGATGGCTTGAGGAGTATGAGTTAGAGGTTGCCAGCCGCCGGATCAGCGGGCGCCGATGTCGTCGGCGACATAGCGGGAGGCGTCGGCCAGGCGGATGGTGGCTTTCGCGCGGATGTCCACGAGCGCGTCGTCAAACCGCTTTCGGCGTTTTTCGTTGAGCAGTTCCTGCCGGAGGCGCTCCCGGATGGCTAAATCCGCCTGGATCATTTCCGTGTCGAGGGCCGTGACCATGACGAGGTAATAGTCGGCCTCCGTTTTGATCGGGGCACTGACCGTTCCAGGCTTGAGGGTTTGCAGGACCGCGTCGACCTCCGGGATGACTAAATTCTTGTGGTAGGGGCCGAGATCTCCCCCCTTGAGTTTCGTTTTGATGTCGAGGGAATAGCGCTGCGCAAATTTGGCAAAGTCTCCGCCCCGGTTGATCTGCGCCTCGACATCCTTCGCGGCGGGAAGGCTGGGGAGCAGCATTTGGGACACTCGCACCTTCAAGGCGGTCAGGAGCTCGTGGGCATGTTTCGCGTAAAAGGCGTCCAGTTCTTCGTCCGAGAGGTCGATCTTGGTTTTGACCAGGCTCCTGAGAAGCTCGTCGAGAATCAACTGTTCCCGATAGCGCTGGGTCCGATCCCGGACGGTGTCGTTCTGATCGATGCCCTGCTTACGCGCTTCCTGCATCAGCAGTTCGCGTGTGATGAGCTCGTCGAGGAAACGGCGTTTCCCCCCTTCCTTCTCGTACCGGGACCTGGTGGCGTCGGATAGTTCTTCCCAGCGGGCTTCGAATTCGTTCTGCGTGATCTGCCGGCCGTTGACGAGGGCGACCACGCCTTCTTCCGGCGGTGGCGTGCAGCCGGTGAGCGACAGGAGGCTGCCTCCGATGACGCAGGACAGCATGGCGAGAACACGGAGGGTGACGAAGTTTCTGGAAGCGTTGGATGGTCGAGTCATAGTCATAAGTGCGTGAAACCTTGTTAGCGAGATGATTGCGGGGACATCGTTGTGTTGGTATCACAGACTCCCAGGCTTTGCAAGGTTGCGGTGAGTTCTTGAAAGATGGAAGGCCAGTCCTGATGCGGCATTTGGAGTTCAAATGCGAGGGGGGACAGGAAGCAAATCCGCTTCTTGTACCGGTCCATCAGTTTGTGAATCGCCTGGCTGGCGACCCGGCTCTTGGCGTCGAGCGTGACGACGACGGAGTGGGTTTTGAGCTCGATGGCCGCCAGGCGCAAGGCCTTGGCCTGAAGCCGCACTTGCATGACCTCGAACAGCCGTTCGACGGAGTCCGGAGCCATTCCGTACCGGTCCTGCATTTCGCCATGCAGCAAGGCGAGGTCGCCGACTTGGGCGCAGGAGGAGAGGCGTTTATAAAACGAGAGACGTTGGTGGGGATCGGCAATATATTCATCCGGGATGAAGGCGGAGATATTGAGCCGGAGCACCGGCTCCGGTTCTTCTTCCACCACCTGGCCCTTGAGGCGTTGGACGGCCTGTTCCACCATCTGCATGTAGAGATCGAGTCCGATCGCGGCGATATGTCCCGATTGCTGTTTTCCCAGGAGGTTGCCGGCACCGCGGATTTCCATGTCGGCTGCGGCAATGCGGAAGCCGGCTCCCAGTTCGGTGAATTGCTGAATGGCGGTGAGGCGCTTTTGGGCATCTTCGCTCAGTTGCCCCTCGTCCGGCACCAGGAAGTAGGCGTAGGCTTGATCGCCGCTTCGGCCCACGCGCCCGCGCAGCTGGTACAACTGCGCGAGGCCGAACATGTCGGCGCGATTGATGATGATGGTGTTGGCCGTGGGGACATCGATGCCCGATTGGATAATGGCCGAGGCGATCAGAATATCCGCCTCCCGGCGAAAGAATTTCAGCATGACTGCTTCGAGCGGTTTGGCGTTCATCTGCCCATGGGCCATCACGATGCGCGCATCCGGCACCAGTTGGTGGAGCCAGGCGCCCGTCTTCTCCATCGTTTCAACCCGGTTATGGACGAAGTAGACCTGCCCGCCCCGCCCGAGCTCACGCAAGATCGCTTCCCGAACCAGTTTGTCGCTGGATCGGACGACCTGGGTGCGAATGGCCAGGCGGCCGGCCGGAGGCGTTTCGATGATCGAGAGATCTCGCACGCTGGCCATGGCCATTTGTAAGGTGCGGGGAATCGGAGTGGCGGTGAGGGTTAAGACATCGATTTGAGTGCGGAGTTGTTTTAATCGTTCCTTATGTTTGACCCCGAACCATTGCTCCTCGTCGATGATCACGAGCCCCAGGTCCCGGAAGACCACATCCTTCTGGATGAGCCGGTGGGTGCCGATCACTACATCCACGTCGCCGTTTGCCACATCTTTGAGAATGGCCTTGGCTTCTTTCGGCGATTGGAAGCGGGAGAGGAGGGCCACGCGAGCCGGGAAGGGCGCGAACCGTTCCGAGAAGTTGTCGTAATGTTGGTGGGCCAAGAGGGTCGTGGGGACGAGCACCGCCACCTGGCGATTGGCTTCCACCGCCTTGAAGGCGGCTCGCATGGCCACTTCCGTTTTTCCGTATCCCACGTCGCCGCAGACGAGGCGGTCCATCGGCTTATTGGATTCCATGTCGCGGGTAATGTCTTCGATCGCTTTGAGTTGATCTTCCGTTTCTTCATATTCAAAGGCGGCTTCGAACTCGTGGTACATGGTGCTGTCGAAGCCGTAGGCATTGCGCGTCACGAGTTCGCGGTTGGCATAGAGGTCAACCAGCTCGTGCGCCATCTCCTCGATGTCTTTCTTGACGCGCGCGGTCGTTTTGGCCCAGCTGGTGCCGCCCAGCCGTTCTAAGCGCGGCCCATGGCCCTCCGCTCCGCTATAGCGCTGCACATGGCTGAGCTTCTCCAGCGGCACGTAGAGCTTATCGCCGCCGGCGAATTCCAGGATCAAGTAATCGCTGTCGAAATCCTGCACGGAGAGGCGTTTCAGCCCTTGATAGCGGGCGATGCCATGTTGGACATGGACGACATAGTCGCCCACGTTGAGATCTTCCAGGGAGGAGAGGAAGGTTGCCGCTTTACTCTTGGCCTGCGGCTTGTGGCGCGCGCCTTTGGCGAACAGTTCTTCTTCCGTCAGTACAGCTACACGTAAATCCGGCGCGAGAAATCCCGCTGAGAGATCGCCATGCAAGACGTAAAACGGGGCCTTCGTTTTACTTGAAGCGGTCCAGGTTCCCGTGGCCCATTCCATCGCCGGCACATCGTGTTCGCGCAAGAGGGCCAGCAAGCGAGCCACTTGGCCCTGACTCCTCGCGACGAGGACGACGCGGCAGTCCTCTCGTAGGCGATCCATGATGGCCAAGGTCTGGCTGAAGGGCATCCCGCGGGCTCCGAGGCCGGCGCTGGCCGGGGCCTGGGCGGGAAAGGCTTGAACCGGATTCCAGGAGGCATCGCTTTCGGTGAGCGGTTCCAGTGCGAGGGTGGGCCAGCCCTGTGTATGCTCCATCAGTTCCGGCCAGGCAAGAAACAACCGTTCCGGTGACGGGTAGGGGACGGTGGTCTCCCGATCGGCATGGCGGAGGTAGCCGTCGTCGATTTTGCTCCAGAGGTCTGCACAGGCTCCGGTCAAGGCAGAAGGCTGATCCAGGACCAGGATAGGTTGTTCGGTAAAATAATCGAACAGGCTCTCCATGTTGGGATAGAGAGCCGGCGCGCGCCATTCTGCATCAGCGGGAATGGGAGCGAGGGCATCCGGAGAATCCTCCGCCCGTAAATATTCCCGTGCAGGCAGGACCACTGCGCGATCCAGTTTTGCGGTGGATTTTTGCGTGGCGGGATCGAAGAGGCGGAGGGAGTCGATCGTTTCGCCAAGAAATTCGACACGCAGCGGCTCGGCATAGGCCGTTGAAAAGATATCCACAATGCCGCCCCGAATGCTGAACTCGCCGGGGATTTCCACCACCGAGACCCGGCGGTAGCCGAGCCGCAAGAGCCTGCTGGTGAGGACCTCCCGCTCGATCGTCCCGCCCCGTTTAAATTGCAGGGTGGTGCCGGTGAAAGCCTCGACGGGCAACAGCCGTTGCATCAGGGCCGCGATGGAGGTGACCAGGTAGGTCTGGGGCGCGGTGCGGATGTGATGCAGGGTATTCATTCGGCGCGCGATCAGACTGACATGGGGAGCGCTGCCCTCGTAGGGCAGGGTTTCCCATCGCGGGAAGAGGGCGAGGGGCGCCGTCGAAAGCCCGACGAGGTCATGGAAGAAATGCAGATCGTCGAAGAGCCGCTCGGCTGCCTCATCCGATCCCGTGACGATCAGCCAGGACCGGTTGCCCAGTTTGCCCGACTGAGGCTGCATGAGCGTGGTGAGGGCGAGGCCGGACGTGGAGCCGTGCAAGCCGGTGACAGAGGGGCGGCCTGCCTTGGCAGTCAATGCCGCAGCGACAGGCACGAACCATTGGGATGCTGATGTCGAAGAGATCGTTTCGGACATGGTGTACGGGTTAGAGCTCAGCTAGTTCTTCATGGCAGTTTTTGATGGGCGACAGGACATCGAGTCATACAAGAAGAGCATCACGGAGCAGGATGCTCAAACAGTTTGTCAGCAAGGCCGGAGGCGAGTCGAAACCGGAGGCGTACCCGTGAGGGTCCGTTGAGGATTTCGATGAGCCGAGAACGAAGCTGGCGGACGGTTTCAGCATCCTGCTAGGTTGAGCGAATACGTTGGATGAGTGTTGTGGTAGAAACGCCCGGGACCAAGGGAATAGTACGAACGACTCCGCCGCGCGCTTCGACGATTTCGCGGCCGATGATCCGTTCCACCGCCCAATCTCCGCCTTTGACGAGGATGTCAGGCTGTAATGTTGCAATCAGGCTCTGAGGATCCGGTTCGTTGAACAGGATAACATAATCGACCGCGCCGAGCGCCGCGACCACTTCAGCCCGCTGAGTGTCCGGGACGATGGGACGATCCGGCGCCTTATTTAAACTTTTAACAGACTCGTCGCTGTTGATTGCCACGACCAGGAGGTCGCCCAGGCCTTTCGCGGCCTGGAGATAGCGGGTATGGCCTACATGCATGAGATCGAAGCAGCCGTTCGTGAACACAATGCGTTTGCCGGCCTGCCGGTGAGCCTGCAACAGCGAGGCGAGCTCCTGGCGTTGTTTGACCTTGGACAGCATCAGAATCCTCTCCTCATTTGAGAGAGGCATCATAGGGGGATGCAGCGGCTGAATCAATGCCTGGCCGTTTTCCTGCTGGCTCCTCCTCCGCTTCACATGCTGGTGATCTGTTTTTCAGAATCAGGGGCCAGACCATAGCCCATGAGAGGTCAACGCGATGGTGTGCGACCTGACAAGATGTCACGAGGGCTGAGACCTACGTCATTCTCAGTAGCCACAGAGCTAAAGTTCCTCCAGAAATACACCGATGGAGAGACGAGGTTCTCGGAGGCGCGGGATCTGCCTGAGTGAACACCATTCAGGAGAAGACCGCCTCTCCAGCCTGCCAACAGCGATAGGTGACGTCGCAGTACGGAGCCTATGCAGGGATAACGGTTACTTGTGTTCCTGCCCCCCCCAGTTGATACGTCAAAGACATCTCGCACAGGCCGGAGGCCCTATCGAGGGCAATTCCTGCTGATCCTGCTCGTCACAGTGGTCCCGCTCGTCGTGGGCTGGCTGGGGCTAGCGTTTCTCGAACGGCGGTTCATTGCGACGAGCGGAGAAGCGGTCGCAGTGGTGGCGGCAGATATTGCCGACAGCATCGATCTGTTCTTGGTCGAACGGTACGGCGATATTCAAATCCTTGCGGATGTCGTGAAGATCCAGGCTCAAAAAAAGCCTGGGCAAGTCGCGCTCTTCGAAACGGTCAAGCGCGCCTATCCCTCCTATCTGTGGATCGGTGTCGCCAATGCGGATGGACGGATTGTCGATGCGTTGGACCCCTCGACCGTCAACGTAGACGTACGAGGCGAGAGTTGGTTTCAGGAAGCGAAAAAGACCGGATCCGTCCATCTCGGGGACGTGCATTCGTACCTTGAAACCGGAGGAGCGGCCGCGGTCGCGTTTAGCAAGCCGCTGTTTGCCCGGGCTGCTTCCGGTCGGTCCGGCGCCTTTCTCGGTGTCGTGTCGACGCGGGTTGGGCTTCCGGAATTGGAAGAAGTGGTCACGAGAGGGATCCGGACCTTTCAGGAGGGACGGAGGTCCTTGGGGACTGTGGAATATCAAGTTCTGCGGAACGACGGCCAGGTGTTCATCGATTCAGACCGTTCGGATCCGGCCAACCTGAATCTTACCCTGGCCGGGTTGCCCTCCGTGGCGCTGGGCGGGGCTGGACAATCAGGCTATACCGAGGAAGAACATTGGCGCCGCCATGTGCCGGTGCTCACCGGGTATGCGCGAACGAAGGGACGCCGCGAGTTTGGCGGGTTCGGATGGACCATTTTGATCCGTGTCGATCGGAGCGAGGTTCTTGCTCCGATTCGAAACCTCATGTGGAAAGTCGGACTGACGGGAGGACTCGTCGTCCTGCCGCTCATCTCGATGCTGCTCTGGACGACTTGGCGCGTACGGCGCGAGTGGCTCCATGCGCAGCAGGAGACGGACCTGGTTCTCGCCAAGGAACAACATCTGCAAACGATTGTGACGGCGATTCCCGAATGTGTGTTGCTGGTGAGCCGTGAAGGGACGGTGCGCGACGTGAATCGCGCGGCGTGCGTCTTGTTCGACGTGGAGGAAAAGGCGGAGCTGGTCGGCGAGTCGATTTTCGCGCTCGTGGCTCTCCATGACCGCTCCAGGTTCGAGACGATGCATCAGGGTGTCTGGCACTGCGAGTCGAGTGTTTTGCAATGTCAGGTGTCGCGGCTGCCGAATAGGCAACGGTGGGTGGAGGTTACGGCATCCTGTCTGCGAGACGAAGTGGGAGCTGTGCAGGAGGCCCTGTACGTCTTGCGCGATATCACCGAGCACAAGCGGGCCGAATGGCGGATTTTCGGCCAACATAGAGTGACGCTCGTTCTTGCCGAATCCAACTCACTGCGCGAGGCGGCGTCCGGACTTCTGTGCGCGATCGGGACCGGTCTTGACTGGTCCGTCGGCGCATTGTGGGAGATGGATCCCACGGCCTGCGTTCTTCGATGCACGGAAACGTGGCAAAGCTCGTCCGAGACCCCGTCTGATTTTATCGACGCAAGCCGCGAGGTGAGTTTTGCGCCGGGAGTCGGTCTTCCGGGCCGGGTCTGGACCAGCGGCGAGGTTATGTGGATTTCAGATGTGGGGGAAGATGCAAACTTTCCCCGGTCGATCATGGCGGTTGGCAATGGCTTGCGAGCGGCGGTGGCGTTTCCCATTTTGCTCGATGGCGAGATCCTGGGTGTGATGGAGTTCTTCAGCTCCACGATCCGCCATTCCGACAACGATACGCTGAGCGCGATGGGCGCGTTCGGCATCCAGATCGGCGCGTTCGTGCGCCGCAAACTGGCTCAGGAGCAGGAGGCGGGCTTCGGGCATATCCTCGACGACATGTTGAACGAGATTTATCTGTTCGACGCCGAGACCCTCTGTTTTCTACATGTGAACCGAGGGGCGCAGGCCAATCTCGGCTATTGCGTGGAGGAGCTGCTCCAGCTCACACCGTTAGACCTCATGCCGGAGTTCACCGCTAAATCCTTTGCTACGCTCATCCAATTTTTACATCGCGGCGAACGACAATCGCTCCAGTTCAATACCGTGCATCGGCGCAAGGACTTGTCGACCTATCCGATCCGGGTTCACCTGCAATGCAGTTCGTTCCGCGGACGTCCGACCTTTGTGGCCATCGTGCTGGATATTACGGAACAGTGCCGGGCGCAGCGGCGGAGGGCGACTCAATATGCCGTGACGCGGGCGCTGGCCGGCGCCACGACGGTTGAGCAGGCCATGATGGGCGTGATGCAGGTGATCTGCGGCAGTTTAAGTTGGGACCTGGGCTTGCTGTGGCAGGTCGATCGCCAGCGAGAAGTGTTGCAGCCTAGCTATTTTTGGAGGAAGGCCCCGGATTTGTTCCCCAATATTGTTGCGGCCAGCCAACGGGAGACTTTTGCCTCCGATGTCGAACTTCCTGGACGTGTCTGGGCGACAGGGGAAGTGTTCTGGATCTCCGAGGTCTCCTCTGAAACGACGTTTCGGCGCCATGCCGTCGCGGAGCAGGATGGACTCAGCGGTTCTTATGCCTTTCCGATTTGGCTCAGGGGCACTGTCTATGGCGTGCTGGAATTCTTCAGTCGCGAGTCGCAGCCGCAAGAATCGGATCTCTTTCCCATGCTGGTCGAGATCGGCAGTCAGATCGGGCTCTTTATCGAGCGAATCGAGGCGGAGTCGGCGCTCCGGGAGAATGAGACGCGGACCAGGCGGATGATCGACACGGCGCTGGACGCGATCATTACGATGAATGCCGAAGGACTGATTGTGGAGTGGAATAAGCAGGCGGAGGTGATGTTCGGCTGGTCCCGCCAGGAGGTGGTGGGCCGGAACCTGGCAAATACGATTATTCCAGAGGCCTATCGAGCCGCGCATGAGCTAGGGCTCAAACAGTATGTCGAGGTCGGGCAGGACGTCGTCTTGAATAAGCTGCTGGAGGTGACGGCGGTGTATCGTGATGGCCGTGTGTTTCCCGTCGAAGTCGCGATCGCTCCTATCCGGCTTGAAAGCGGGATCATCTTCAGCGCGTTTCTCCGCGACATCTCCTCGCGCAAGCAAGCGGAGAAATCTTTGACGGCCTATGCGCAGGAGCTCGAAAAGACCAATCGGAGCCTCGATATCGCCCTTGAGCAGGCTGAAGCTGCCACGGAAGCCAAGTCGACGTTTCTTGCGACGATGAGCCACGAAATCCGAACGCCGATGAACGGCGTGATCGGCATGGCCGGCCTATTGCTCGAGACCGGCCTTACCCAGGAGCAACGGGGGTACGCGGAAATCGTCCGTACGAGCGGAGAACATCTCCTGACGATCATTAACGACATTCTCGATTTCTCGAAAATTGAAGCAGGCAAACTGACCTTGGAGATCATCGATTTCGATCTCCGCAACGCCATGGAGGAATGCATCGATCTGTTCAGCGAGCAGGCCTCGGCCAAGGGACTGAACTTGGTTTGCTTGTTTCGCGCCGAGGTGCCGACGGCCTTGCGCGGGGATCCCGGCCGGCTTCGCCAGATCGTGATGAATCTGCTCGGCAACGCCATCAAGTTCACCCAGCAAGGCGATGTCGTTTTGCATGTGAGGTTGGTCGAAGAGCGAAGCGAGCAGGCGGTGATTCGATTTGAGGTGGCCGACTCCGGGATCGGTATTGCGCCGGACACTTGTGCAAACCTGTTCCAGTCGTTCAGCCAAGCGGATACTTCCATGACACGCAAGTACGGAGGCACCGGGCTGGGCCTGGCCATTTCGAAGCGCCTCGTCGAGCTCATGGGGGGCACGATCGGGGTGGAGAGCAAGGCTGGCGAGGGCAGCAGTTTCTGGTTTGCCGTGACGTTGGAGCAACAGCCGCTGGCTCATCGGGCGCCTCAGGCAGAGAGCGCAGATTTGCGAGGCCTCCATGCGTTGGTCGTCTACGATAAAGAGATTAACCGGCGTGTGCTCGAACTCTATCTCAAGAAATGGGAGCTGCAGGGCACGTTCGTTGAGAGCGGGGAGTCCGCGTTACGGCTGCTGCGTAAGAGTGTCGCGAGTGGCAAGCCCTATGACGTGGTGATTGTAGATTTGGACATGGTGGCGATGGATGGATTGCACCTCGCCAAGGCGATCAATAAAGACCGGGTCCTGAGAGGCACTCATACGGTGTTGTTAAGCGCCATTGGCCGACGCGGCGACGCGAAGGCCGCAGTGGTGGCCGGCGTAGCGGGGTATTTGACGAAGCCGGTGCGGGAGTCTCATCTCTACGATTGTTTGGCTGCCGTCACGGGGAGGCCCAGGCGCCAGCCGGGAGCCGGCGATGAACGATCGCCCGCGTTGCCAGACCATGGGTTGGTGACGCGCCACAGCCTGGCCGAAGCGAAAAGGAAAATCGGCGTTCGGCTGCTGCTGGCCGAAGACAATATCATCAATCAGAAAGTGGCCGTCCACATGTTGGAAAAGATGGGCTACCACGTGGACGTGGTCGCCAACGGCGCAGAGGCGATTGAAGCGACAGACCGTATCGCCTATTCAGCGGTGTTGATGGACTGTCAGATGCCTGAGGTCGATGGCTTTGAGGCGACGCGCGCGATCCGCCAACGGGAGGCGGCATGTGCGGACGGTGACGAGCCGGACAACGGACAACAGCCAGGGCCGCATGTGCCGATTATCGCCATGACGGCCAACTCGATGAAGGGCGACCGCGAACGGTGTTTGGCGGCTGGCATGGATGAGTATATTTCGAAACCGGTCAAATCTCAGGAGCTCGCCGGCATACTCGCGCGGCTGCTGAAAAATATTGAGCCCATTTCACCGCGGGCGGCCCATCCGTCATTGGTCAGGAAAATAGCCAGCTGAGCCCTTGTCTGCCGATGGAGAATTGACTAGACTGTGGCCGACGAAGAGAACCTGAAAGGACGTAAGCATGGCCGACAGTCCGGACGAGCGTAACGGGAAAGCCTACAGTCTCTATACCTCCATCCGGCGTTATTTCGAACCGCTCCGTCAACATTGGGAGAAGTTGTCTGCCGAGGAGCAGGGAGTCGTCATCCAGGAAGTGGAAGCCTTCCTGAATTCCGTCCGCCCTCCTGACAGTTCGCGTCCTTAGCCGATCCTGTCTATTCTTCCGGAATTCCGCCGAGCCGCACCATTCGACTGCCATATCGTTCGATCAATCCGTCCAAGGCTGCGACCGCTTGAGTTTGGCGCTGCGCAAAGAGAGATTCAGTCGCAGGCAGGAGGCCGGACAGCGACAGGCCGACCAACCGGTAGTCTGTGTGGGGGATGGCCAGGCTGTGGAGCGCCGATCGGATGGCCGGCCACATGGCCGGATCGTAATTCAGCGGCTGCCGGAACTGTTGCTGCCGAGTGGTGACCCGGAACGTTGTGTCTTTGAGTTTGACGGTGAAGGATCCAGCCGCCAGGCCCTGCAGGCGCAGATCATGCGTCAAGGTGCCGAGAAAACTTTTGATCGTCAGCTCCAGAAAATCCAAGTCGTTGCAGTCCTGCTCGAACGTCGTTTCGCGGCCGAGGCTTTTGGCTTCCCGATCGACCACGACCGGATCGCGGTCGATGCCCCGCGCGATCTCCTGCCAGGCGATCAGACGGTTGCCCCATTGCTGCCGAAGAAATGGCTCATGTTGCGGATCGAGCAAGTCGCCGACGCAGTGGATGCCGAGCCCCTGCAGCATCATCGCGGATTTCGGTCCGATGCCTGGCAAGTCGCGCACCGGACGAACTGCCAGAAAGGCTGCTTCGGTTCCTGGCTCGATCACCGCCAGCCCGTCCGGTTTGTGGGCATCCGCTGCGACCTTCGCCACAGTTTTTCCGCTGGCGAGCGCGACGGTACAGTGGAGTCCCGTCGCCTCGAAGATCGCCTCTTTCACAGATCGGCCCAGGCGCGCCGGATCGGGATAGAGCGACTGCATGTCCGTGGTCTCCGCATAGAACTCGTCGATGCTGGACCATTCGACGACGGGGAGCAGTCGGCTGATGACAGCCTGCATCTGTTCATGGAGCCGTTGATAGAGAGGTCTGTCCGGAGGCACGAGGATGAGTTGAGGGCAGAGCCGTTTGGCTTCGCCGGTCGGCATGGCGGAGCGGACGCCGAACGCACGGGCTTCGTAACTTGCCGCCGCGATAATGCCTCGCGGGGAGGATCCTCCGACCGCCACCGGTTTGCCTGCAAGGCTGGGATCTGCCAGGACCGCCGCTGAGGCGAACATGGCATCGATATCTCCGAACAGGATCTGGCGAGACCAGCGCATCATGGGACATCGTCACAGGTCACAGGTCATTCGTCAATCGTGGAGAACGGAGGAGGGGCTAGGGTTCTGAGAAAACACCAGATCAAGTTGTTCGTCCTGTCCGGTCGCTACGGCACTGGTGGAGCATTCCCTGGTTTCCTCGGTTGCCGGATGACGATTGACGTGTGACGGGTTCAATTCCTGTAGCGATCCCTTGCAGATACCGCAATGGTGCCGGCGCGGCTGAATCGTCCGCCGCTGACGTCGGTACAGTTGGCCGCATTGCCGACAGCGCCAGGCGAATCGCGTGAGCGCGAGCACTTCCTTCTGCAACGAATGATAGATGGTGATCGCCAGGGTGCCGTCCCGATTCATCTCGGTCATCTTGCGGAGAAAATCAGGCCCGTGATTCGGCCGCCGCTTCAGACTGTCGTATTGCCATTGATGAATCATCTCGTGCGCCAGGGTATTCACGATTTCCTGCTCGCCATATTCGCTTGTATGGGTGGCTTGGTGGAGCAAGGGTAGGGAGAGGCGAATCTCGCGCTTGCTTGGCGGGCGAAGGCCCTCCTGATCCAGCCGGGGTCTTGGCCCTCGACGGCTGATGAACATGCCGACGGAGGAGGTCAGGCGGCGGCTCCACACGAGATCGATCGGAGGCAGCAGGCCTGCGAAGTAGCGGCCGTTCAGTTCGTTCCACATTTGAGTGAGATGCTGAGTGGTGACGGGAGGGGCTTGGCGTGGAGCCATAGGAGGGGGTTACCCCAATTCTTCGTGAATGGCCGCGGCTAGCAACGGCACCATAATTTCGTGGTGGCCGATCAGGGAATAGCCCTTTCCGCCCTTCTGGGTCGGCCGCCGCACCACGTTGGTGAGGGGGCGGTAGTGGGCCATGAAGTCCATGTTCACGGTCGTAATGTTGGTCAGCTCATGACCGAGGTTCCGTCCCAGCGACACGGCCTTGAGAAAGACCTCCGGCAAAATGACAGCGGAGCCGAGGTTGAGATAGACGCCTCCCTCCATCCCGGACACGACAGCCGCCAGCCGCCGAAAGTCCAGTAACGACGTTGCGCCGATGGAGGCTCCGTCCGCGGCAGGATGCATATGGATGATGTCGGTGCCGATGGCGACATGCACAGTCACAGGAATGCCCAGCCGCGCGCCGGTCGCCAGGATGCTCGTCTCGCGATTGGGGAATTGCCCCTGGCGCCGATTGATGTAGTGGCCGACTGATTCGCCGAGTCCCTCGCGATCGTGCGCCCCGCGGACGATCGCCTCGTTCAGCATGCGGCCGGTTTCTTCCGCCATCCCGAAGCGGCCCTCGTCGATTTCCGCATCGACTTCTTCGGATGTATGGCCCATGAGCGCCAGTTCGAAATCGTGAATGATCCCGGCGCCGTTCATGGCCACAGCCGAGACGATCCCTTGCTGCATGAGGTCCACGAGGATCGGACTTAATCCGACTTTGATGACGTGGGCGCCGATGCCGACGATGACCGGCTTGCCCCTGCGATGGGCCTTCGCGATGGCTTTGGCCACCGCGCGTAAGGTTTTGACGCCGAGGATATCCGGCAGCGAGCGATAGAATTGGCTGAAGCTGCCCCCTCGCTTCCAGGGTTTGGCAAAGTCGGAGACGCGGACCTTGCTATGCCGTTTTCTGAGCGGATAGGTCGTAAGATCCGTCACGTTGATCGGGGCGATCAGGCGCGGGGCTGTGACAGGGGGCTTCTGCCGGTCAGGAGGCTTTGCCAAGGAGTTGCTCCTCAATGAGTTCGCAGAGAACGTGGCCGAGCGTGATGTGACTTTCCTGAATACGGGCCGTGACCACGGAAGGGACGACAAAGGGATGATTGACTAGGCTTGCCAGTTTTCCGCCGGCTCCGCCGGTCCAGCCGATGGTGATGAGGCCACAAGCGGTTGCCGCTTCCACGCCCTTCAATACGTTTGGGGAGTTCCCGCTGGTGCTGATGGCGATGGCGACGTCGCCCTTTTGGCCATGGGCGCGGACCTGACGGGCAAAGAGTTCATCATAGCCGTAATCGTTGGCGATGCAGGTGATAGCGGCGATGTCGGTGGCCAGAGCGATGGCCGGGAGCGGTGTCCGCTCCCGTTTATAGCGGCCGACGAATTCAGCCGCGAGATGGGCTGCATCCGTGGCGCTGCCTCCGTTGCCGAACAATAACACTTTGTGCCCCTCACGAAAGGCCTTAACCATGAGTGTTGCGACCTGCACGATACGATCCGCATGGTCGCGCGCAAACTGTTGCTTGACGGACGCGCTTTCGGCAAAGGCGCTGAGAACCAATTCTTTCATGGGGCGATTTTAGGCAACCAGCTGCCGCCTGTCAAACTAGACCGGCCAAAGGCTTTTACGTGGCCCTGTGGTATAGTCCGCGCGCAATGGCACAAGACCAACCAGTCAAAGCTCTCGTGATCGCGCTGACTGATCATGCGGCGGCGGCGATCTATTCCATTAACCGCCTGCACCCGGATTCGCTCTGTTTTGTGTTGCCAACAGGGGCGAAGGGGTTGGTGGAGTCGGAGGTTCAGCCGAAGATTGAGCAGATGCCTCGACGGTGGGATTGGGTAATGCTGGAGGAGCCTGACGAATTCCTCCACTGTTATCGAGTGCTCGCACAAGCGCTTCCGGAGATGTTGCGAACCTGGGACGTGCAGCCGGGCGAGCTGGTCGTCGATATGACGGGGGCCACGCCGGCCATGGCCAGCGCTCTGACCTTGGCCACTCTGTCTCATAGTTCGCGGATCGTCTCGCTCGTGTCGGCACGAGAGGGACAGGATGACGATCGAATCGATATTGCCGGTAAGCCGTTCCTTTGGACGCAGGGGAACCCCTGGGACGAAGCGGCCTCTGGTTCGCGCCGCGAGGGGTGCAACCTGTTTAATCAAGGAATGTTTGCCGCCGCTGCAAAGCTGTTCCGCGAGATCGAAGCCCGGGTAAGCGGCGGGCAAAAGCCTCTATATCGGGCCTTTGCCGATCTGGCCGATGGCTACGATCTGTGGGAGCGGTTCCATTATCGGCAGGCCTGGGAGAAGCTGAAGAACGCTGTCAAGGCTTTCGATCTGGCGTTGATCTGGGGTGGACCTCAAGGGCTCAAGGTGGTGTTGCCCTTAGTCAAAGCGAATGCGGGATTTCTAGAAAGGCTCGTCCTCGATCCTGCTCCCGTCAAAGACCTGCAGGCGCTGGACTTGCTGGCTCATGCCGACCGGCGGCTGCATGGCACGCATGATTCAGAAACCGCCATGGTTTTATTGATTCGTGCCCTTGAAGCGTTCGCCCAACGGCAACTGTTCAAACACTACACGATCAAAATCTGGGATGTACAGCCGGAGCAGTTACCCCAGGCGCTGCAAGAAACCTGTCGATCGTGTTGGCTAGAAGACCTCGACGGTAAGTACAAGCTGCCTATGCAGGCGCAGTTCCGCGCGCTGGCTGGGTTAGGCGACCAGATGGGCCAAGCCTTTCTGCGTGAGTGGCCAACGATGAAACCGCTACTCGACGCAGCCAACAAGGCCATCCTCGGCCACGGGTTCGAGCCCGTCAAATCAGAGCGCGCGCAACAGCTGTACGATGTTGTTCTGAGGCTCTCGGGTATCCACGATACGGCGCTCCCGCGTTTCCCAATGCTTAACCTCTAAGGCGCGTCTGGCGCATCATAGACGATATCTCCATCTCAACGGGACGCTAATACCGTCTCAGTGCTGCGACTGGTAATGCCCACAGAATTTCACGTATGTTCTGCCATGCCGCTTCAAGGAAGTCGGCCAGTGCCGGAGCCGATCGTGCCACCACTTTCACCACCAGTCCAGGGACGGCAGGTCTAGAGACGCCACCAAGCAACTCACGGGGCTGTTGACCGCATAACTCATCCAGCTTGCTTTCCAAGATAGCCAGCCGATCCAGGTCGACCGAGTCCCCGACCACAAAGAGCGACCCGACATAGTCCCAGCTTTTCACCATAGTCCCGACCGAATCGGGTGTCACCAAGAAGCGTTCCACTGCTGCCGCGCCCGCTGTCGTTCGGATCACGATCTCGTTCTCATAGCTCGCAAACATCCATCGCTCACCGCTTGCCACACGCCCAGACGCCATGGCGTCCCACAGTACCACCGTCGCACCCGGCGCGAGATCGATGTGAATCGACTGACGAAATTGGGAGCCAGCGAATGGGATCGTGACCTCCGGTAGCCATTCCATTCGGGCACCAGCCCCAACGGTCAGACGGATCTCCTGTTCGGCCGACTTACCCTCACTCCGGTAGATACGGTTCGCCGAAGGACTCGTCATCATCACATGCGTGTGTGCCTGCAGTTGCGCGGTAACCGTGAGATAATCACCGCCGACTAGACCGCCTGACGGATTCACCAGCCAGGTATAGGCACAGCCGCTGTCGTCGAGAAAAGTGGGAGGAAAATAATGCCAGGGGCTCGAACAGGCAGAGTGGGTGAGAACCGTACGCGCCCCCTCGCGTTTAAAGGTATAGCTCAGCGACCCGTGCCGACCGACAGTATCCAGAGCCGAATCGTGCACAGCCGGATGGATCACAGTAAGCCTTTTGTCAGTGACGGTGGGCGTGGCGCGGAATAAATTGCTCAATCCAAGCGACGACATGAGCGAGGCCCTGCCCAGTCTTGAGATTGGTGAAGAGAAACGGCAGCTCGCCACGCATCTTCCGGCTGTCCCGATCCATCACGGACAACTCGGCACCTACATGTGGCGCAAGGTCAATCTTATTGATTACGAGCAGATCAGAGCGCGTGATACCAGGCCCGCCTTTACGCGGAATTTTGTCACCAGCGGCCACATCAATGACGTAGATAACTTTGTCGGCTAGCTCCGGGCTGAAGGTGGCGGCTAAATTGTCCCCTCCACTTTCGACAAACATCAGTTCAACGTCTGGATGGCGCTTGAGCAAATCATCCAGTGCTTCCTGATTGTGCGATGCATCTTCGCGAATCGCTGTGTGCGGGCAGCCTCCGGTTTCGACGCCGAGAATTCGGTCGTGCGGGAGTGCGCCTCGTTTAGCGAGAAACTCCGCGTCTTCTTTCGTGAAAATATCGTTCGTAACTACCGCGAGACTGTAGCGATCGCGCAGCTGCAGGCAGAGCGCTTCCACCAGCATCGTCTTCCCTGACCCCACTGGCCCACCGACGCCAATGACCGGTATCTGGCGCACCCGTGCCACCGTCACACGCCCTGTGCCGCAGAAATGTTCATCGTCACGATGCATAGCGTGTGCTTTCTTCTCTACGACCGGAACAACCGTGACTCCAACTGGCGATGTCGCATGGCGTAGATATCCTGAACCGGCGACCAGGAGGACAAGGCCCGTTGTGGCGCTGCGTCCTGACCTATCCGCTCGATAATATCGAGCCAGCCATCCAGTAGCTGTTGGCCTTCACGCTGACCGATTGGAAGTAACTTCATAGCCGCGGCGACATACCCCGTAGCGGCCTGATACAGAAAGACGGCGATCAAGTCCGCTTTCGACCAGCCAGCGGCCGCTAACGTGAGACCCATGGCAACAGCCATATGCCCCGGTGACTGCCCCGCCTCGACCGCCACCAAGTAATCCTGGATCAATGGGTGTCGGTCGCTCTGTTCCGCTGCCGAGCGAACTACCTGCCGCCCCATCTGGCGGCTCGCCATCCGCAATTCCCGCCCCAGCTTCATCGCCTCTAGCTCCCAGTCGGTCTTCACGGCGATTTCAAGAGCCCCGAACACAATGGCGTCATGGGCGAATCCTGCCGCAACCGCTTCCCGCTTCCCCAGCCCAGTCGTCAGTACTTCTAGTACAAAGTGCGAGAACTCCTCCGAGTTCTTGACGGCACCCCCCTGCACTGCCGCCTCCAATCCAGACGAGTAGGCATAGCTTCCAGAAGGGAAAAAACTATCGACGAAGCGAAAGCCTTTGAGAAACGCCCGTGTATCCATTGCCTACTCAGATTTTTCCAGAAGGCTTATCAAAATGACCTCCCGCGCCATCCGCGTATTAGAACAGGAAGTAACGTTGCGCCATGGGTAACACCGCCACTGGATCGCATGTCAGAATTTGACCGTCGGCTTTGACAATATAAGTTTCGGGATCGACTTCCATGTGCGGTAGCGCATCGTTGAGCTTCATGTCCCGCTTGCCAATCCCGCGGCACTTCTTCACCGCTGCCACACGCTTCTGTAAGCCGAGCTTTTTATGGACCTCTTGGTCCATGGCTGACTTCGAGAGAAACGTCAGGCTTGTGGCAAAGGGTGCACGACCAAAACTTCCGAACATTGATCGCGTCAGCACCGGCTGCGGCGTGGGAATAGAAGCATTAGGATCGCCCATTGCCGCCGACATCGGAAACCCACCCTTCAGCACAATGTCAGGCTTCACCCCGAAGAACGCCGGCTTCCACAGGACCAGATCTGCCAGCTTACCGACTTCGACCGATCCCACTTCGTGCGCAATCCCATGCGCAATCGCTGGATTGATCGTGTACTTGGCGATATAGCGCCGTACGCGGAAATTATCATTACTACCGAGCAGCCTCTCCGCCGCCGTTTGCGACAGATGCCCGCGTTGCACTTTCATCTTATGTGCCGTCTGCCAGGTGCGAATGATTACCTCGCCCACACGCCCCATCGCTTGTGAATCAGAGGACATGATGCTGATGGCACCCATGTCATGCAGAATGTCTTCGGCGGCGATCGTTTCGCGCCGAATCCGCGACTCGGCAAAGGCAATATCCTCCGGCACACGTGGATTCAAATGATGGCAGACCATGAGCATGTCGAGATGTTCGTCCATTGTGTTGACGGTAAACGGCATTGTCGGATTTGTGGACGAAGGCAGGACGTTGGGCTCACCACACACTTTAATGATGTCTGGTGCATGCCCACCGCCCGCTCCTTCCGTGTGAAAGGAGTGAATGGTGCGTCCCTTGAACGCTTTGATGGTGTCTTCGACGAACCCAGCTTCGTTCAACGTGTCGGTGTGGATCGCCACCTGCACGTCATACTCCTCCGCCACATCAAGACAGGTCGAAATCGCTGCCGGAGTTGTCCCCCAATCTTCATGCAGTTTGAGCCCGATTGCACCCGCCTCGACTTGCTCCCGCAATCCATCGTGCAGCGATGAATTCCCTTTCCCCAGAAATCCGAGGTTGATCGGGAACCCATCGGCCGCTTCCAGCATACGGTGCAGGTTCCACGCACCCGGCGTACAAGTTGTCGCATTCGTCCCCGTCGCGGGGCCGGTTCCTCCGCCGATCAAAGTGGTCAGTCCATTCGCAATCGCTTCCGTAATAATTTGCGGACAGATGAAATGGATATGTGTATCAATGCCGCCCGCGGTAATAATCTTGCCTTCTGCTGAGAGCACCTCAGTGCAAGCTCCAATCTCCATTCCTTTCGTAACGCCACTCATCAAATCTGGATTCCCGGCCTTGCCGATACCAACAATGCGGCCGTCACGGATTCCAATGTCGGCTTTCACGATGCCCCACCAGTCGATGATGATGGCGTTGGTAATGACGAGATCAAGGGCCCCCTTTGCACGCGTGGCGGCCGGCGACTGCCCCATCCCGTCACGGATCACTTTGCCCCCGCCAAACTTCGCTTCCTCGCCAGGTACTGTCAGATCGCGGGTAATTTCAATGAGAAGATCGGTGTCGGCCAAGCGAATGCGATCGTTGGCCGTCGGTCCGTAGAGGTCGTTGTATTGCCGCCGGGTAAGCTTCATGGGGTAACGACTGTTGAAACTAGTTTCCAGTTTTCTTCTCAGCTAGTCAAAGCCCATAACGTATCTCAGAAGATACATCTCTGGTTTTGACATTTTCTACGGTCTTGCCGGAAACCGTTTTACCAGCCTTTCTCCTTTCGCTGGAGCTCCGATCGATTAACCTTTAGTTACAATAAATCCTTGCTCATACGCTAGCGCAAGAGCTTTCACTTTCACCGTTGGATCGTCAAGCCGGCCATTCACGAGGCCATTGATCCCATAAACCACCCGATTGCCACCGAGCGCCACTAATGTCACACGCTTCTCCTCTCCCGGCTCGAATCGCACGGCCGCTCCAGCTGGCACTTCTAGGCGGAAGCCATAGGCTCTTTCACGGTCAAACCGTAGCGCCCGATTCACTTCAAAAAAGTGACAGTGTGACCCCACCTGGATCGGTCGGTCACCAACGTTTGAGACCGTCAGTTCAGCGCACTCCCGACCATTCAATGCGATGATGTCGCCTTCCCCGAGAATCACTTCACCAGGGGTCACAGGGGCGGGCTGAAGCGAGACCTTCTTCGCCGGCTTCGCAGCAATTTTCCGCTTCACCGGCTTTTTGTGGGCTTTTGACGACGTCTTCTTCTTCATGTGGCACCACCTATCGAATCGGCTCGTGAACCGTCACAAGTTTTGTTCCGTCGGGGAACGTGCCTTCTATTTGAATCTCGGGAATCATCTCTCCCACGCCGGGCATCACATCACTTTTTTTCAATAACGTCGCGCCATAGCTCATTAAATCCGATACGGAGCGTCCGTCGCGAATCCCTTCTAGAATTGCCGCAGCGAGAAACGCCATCGTCTCCGGATAATTCAATTTTAACCCGCGTGCCTTGCGTTCCTTGGCCAGATTGGCCGCAACATAAATTAGGAGCTTTTCCTGCTCTCTCGGCGTCAAATGCATAATCCCCTCACTCCCATCCTCGCCCGTGACCCTCTAGGGCTGCGGGGGTATTCTCTCCTGCGCGCGTTGAGCGAGCACAGCCCACCCTCGGGCGCTCTAATGGATTCTGTGTGCGCAAGCAGCAAGGAAAGAGAAAACACCTGCAGCCTGATCGCTCACACTACCAAATGCCGCTTGACCTCGTCGGCGCTCAATTCATTCGTCCTGCCCGCGGCTACCACCGCTCCCTTGGCCATGATGACGTAGGCATCGGCCAGCCGGGCGGCAAAGTGCAGGCCCTGCTCCACGAGGAGGATAGCGAAACGCCTAGTTTTTTTAAAGCCGATAATGACGTCTTCAATCTGATCGACGACGGAGGGCTGAATACCTTCTGTCGGCTCATCGAGCAAGAGGACTTTAGGGGCGGAGAGGATCGCACGGCCAATCGCTAATTGTTGTTGCTCTCCACCACTCAAGACCCCGCCGGGCCGCTCAAGAATTTGGGTGAGCTTCGGGAACAACTGATACACCTCATCGAAGGCGGCTTTCTCGGCAGTTCGATCGCTCTTCGTGCCTTGCGCCCAGAATCCGAGCTGGAGGTTTTCCCGTACGGTCAGATGCGGAATAATCTCACGTCCTTGGGGGACATAAACCAGTCCTTTTCTCGCCCGACGGTCCGTCGCTCCTGTGGTGATATCCGCCCCGTCCATCACAATCGCCCCGGATCGCACCGGTAACAGGCCCATAATGGCCTTCAAGGTAGTGGTCTTGCCCACCCCGTTGCGCCCCATCAGACAAGCGACCTGTCCCGCCTCAATCGTGAACGAGACGTCGCGCAGAATATGGCTCTCGCCATAGTAGACGTTGATGCGGTGCAGCTGCAGCATGGCTAGTGGCCAACCTTCTGACGTCCTAGATAAATTTCCTGAACCCGACTGTCCGCTTGCACGACATCGACCGAGCCCTCACAGATCACAGTCCCCTCATGCAACACCGTAACCGTGCGGGCAATCTGCCTAACAAATTCCATATCATGTTCAATGACAATCACTGCGTGCTTCTCCGCCAGGGCTTGGAGCAAGACACCCGTCTGCTCCGTTTCTTTGTCCGTCATGCCGGCGACCGGTTCGTCGACGAGTAACAGCGCAGGATCCTGCAGAATCACCATGCCAATCTCCAGCCACTGTTTCTGTCCATGCGAGAGCGATCCCGCCCGCCGGTATGGATGGTCCCGCAGTCCAATCGTTTCCAACGTCGTTGCAATCCTCTCGCGCTCGGTAGGAGTGGATCGGCTGAGAAGCGTGGGGAAGACCCCTTTACTGTCCCGCTTCAACGACAAATCGAGATTTTCCCAGACCGTCAGGTTGCCGTAGATCGAGGGAGCCTGAAACTTGCGGCCGATCCCCAACTTCGCAATCTCATCTTCCGGCTTCCCGATTAGATCGACATCCTTGCTGAAGATGACACGGCCGCGTGAGGGCTTCGTCTTGCCGCAAATCACATCGAGGAGCGTCGTCTTGCCCGCTCCGTTTGGTCCGATGACGACGCGCAATTCATTGTAGTTGACGATGAAGTTCAAATGGTTCAGCGCCTTAAACCCGTCGTAATCGACGACGACGCCTTCCAGGTAGATGATCGAGCCCTTGTCGCTCATGGCCGTGCCTCGTCCTGCGCGCGGGGGGCCTTCACAAGCAAGCTCCGGATCGCATCGGGCTTCATGTACCGCATCAGCCCAACTAAGCCATCAGGAAATAGCAGCACGACTGCGATGAAGAGCCCTCCCAGAAAGAAGGGCCAGAGTTCAGGGAAATAATTCGTCAAAAGACTGCGACCAAAATTGACACTGATTGCGCCAATGATGGCGCCAACCAAGGTGCCTCGTCCACCCACGGCCACCCAGATTACCATTTCGAGTGAAGGGAGCACGCCGATCTGCCCCGGAGTGATAATCCCCACTTGCGGCACATACAACAACCCGGCGAGTCCCGCGAGCCCTGCCGATACCACGAACACGAAGACTTTATAGTTCGCTGGCGAGTATCCGGAGAACAGGACGCGCTGCTCGCTGTCGCGGATAGCGAGTAGCACCTTGCCCGTTCGCGACTGAATGATCCACCGGCAGAGAAAATATGCCCCACCTAACGCCAGCACGGTCACTACATAAAGCATCCGCTGCGTCCCTGGCTCGCTCAGACGAAATCCTAGCAGCTGCTTGAAATCGGTCAGTCCGTTGGTCCCACCCAAGTTCGTTTCGTTGCGGTTGAAAACCAGCCAGGCGGATAAGGCCACGGCCTGCGTGATAATGGCGAAATACACGCCCTTGATCCGACTCCGAAACGCCAGCAGGCCAAAGATCCAGGCGCTCAGCATCGGCAGGAGAATGCCTAACCCCACCGCCGCAAGAAAGCTGTGGAAGGGCGCCCAGAAGACGGGGAGTTCCTTGACCTGATTCCACACCATGAAATCGGGCAACGCGCTGCCATAAACGCTTTCCGAGCCAATCGTCAACATCAGATGCATTCCAATGCAGTAGGCACCGATGCCGAAAAAAACGCCCTGCCCGAGGCTCAGAATGCCGGTGTAGCCCCAGATGAGGTCGAGCCCAAGAGCCAGAATGGCAAAGGCGAGAAACTTCCCGAACCGGTTTAGCGTGAAGTCCGAAACATACAGCCACGAGTCCTCACCAGGCAGAACGTTCAACGTTGGGAGGATGACGAGGAGGAACAGTCCGATCAGCCAGAAGACACCGTTCGGGCGTACTCCGATCGGCTGCCCGTCGCTAGCTGGGTGGCTCGTATTGCTCCAGCTAATCCGCATGGCGCCCCTTGACGGCAAAGAGCCCGGACGGACGGAGTTGTAGGAACAAGAGAACCAGCCCTAGGATGAGGACTTTGCCATAGACCGCGCCAAAACTTGGCTCAAGAAATTTATTCAGGCTGCCGATACCTAATGCCGCTACGATTGTGCCGGCTAGTTTGCCGACACCACCTGTCACCACCACCATGAATGAGTCGACGATGTAATTCTGCCCTAGGCCGGGTTCGACGTTGCCGACCAGCGTGAGCGCACAGCCGGCAAGCCCCGCCAACCCAGAGCCGAACGCAAAGGTGTAGGCATCGACGGTTCGGGTCGGAATTCCCAAGCAGGCGCTCATATTGCGATTCTGGGTGACCGCCCGGACCCGCAGCCCGAGGTTCGAGCAAAAGAGCACCGTATAAATCCCAACAACACAGACGATCGACAGCACAATGATAAATAGCCGATTGTAGGGGAGATAGACGCCGGCCAGCATTTGCGCGCCACCGCGCAACCAGGCCGGTGCCGTCACAGCGGTCAAATCTCCGAACAGGACGCGCGCGAGTTGAATAAGCACCAGGCTGACGCCCCAAGTCGCTAGCATCGTTTCTAGGGGATGGCCGTACAGAAAGCGGATCACGGTGGCTTCGAGAAACAGGCCGAAGGCCCCAGCCACCAGAAACGCGATGGGTAGTGAGGCAAGAAAATAGGCGTCGAAGATTGAGGGGGGCAGATAGGCCCTGAAGAGCTCTTGCGTCATGAAGGTGGCATAGGCCCCCACCATCATGAGCTCGCCGTGAGCCATGTTGATGACCCCCATGAGACCGAAGACAATCGCCAGGCCCAGTGACATAATCAAGAGAATAGAGCTGAGGCTCACGGCACGAAAGAGGGTTTCAAATACGCCGGCCCAGACACTCCAGACCTCGATCCGCTCGATCGCCGTTGTGACGGCGGATCGGACCAGATTGTTAGCGTTGAGCGCACCGGCCCCGCCGGACAACTGCTGTGCCAGTTCTTTCAGTGCCGGGAGCGCATTCTGGCTTTTCAGCTCTCCCAGCGTTCTGGCCGCCGCCGCCCGCGCTACGGGATCTTCCCCGACAAGGCTGAGCAACGCGGCCGACTCTTCCATGGCATAGCGGACCCAATACTGTGGCTCCCTAGCCGCCGCGGCCTCCAGCCAGGGGACGGCCACTGCTTGGCCGGATGCGCCAAGGTCACTGGCCGCCGCGCGCCTGACGGCTTCATCGTTGCTGGTCAGACTGAGTTTGTTCTTCAGCAGGGTCTTAATCGGCTTCACCGCCACACGGGTGGCGCGATCGGCATTCTCAAGCACCTGCTCCAACCGATCGAGTGTCGCCACATCACCCACCTCGACCAACGCGCGCAACGCCTGCTGTTGCACGGCCGCATCTTCCCCAGCAAGCCGCGCAACGCGCGCACGCATGTCTTCCAACTCGGTGGCACTCGCGACGGAAGAAAAATTTACGGTATCCAGGTCGGTTGCCTGCACCGAAAAGCTTTGGCACAGGCCTACGGCGAATATCAGTGCGACGATTCCCGTACGAACCCGTGATAGTGCCATCAGTACTCTACATCCATCATGTTCATTTTTAGGCCAAACTAGGCTCCAGCCGCCCCGGATCCCCTTTGCGGGGATGGCCCGGAACGGCTGGGCTAGCTCGACGGAGAAACTGCGTACCGCTCTCAGCCCTTCTTTGAGTACGTGCCTTGATGCGTGATCCAGTCGCAGCCCTTATCGGGGCTGGTGTACTCACTCCAGGGCTCCGGCTTCACGAGCCCTTTTGAGCGCGAGACAATCTTAAACTGACCGTTTTTGAGAATTTCGCCGATCAAAACCGGTTTATGGGTATGCTGATTCCCCGGATCCATCATAATCTCTCCGCCCGGCGCGAGGAACTTCTGACCATAGACCGCCTTGCGCACTTTGTCGACATCGATGGAGCCGGCTTTCTCAACCGCCTGCTTCCAAATATGAACACCAAAATACGCCGCTTCAATCGGATCATCCGTCACCCGCTTGTCGCCGTCTGGCAAGTTGTTCTTCTTGCAGTAGGCTTTGAAGTTTGCGACGAACTGCTTGTTCTGTGGAGTCTCCACGCTCTGATAGTAGTTCCAGGCAGCTAGATGGCCGGCGAGGGCTGAGGTATCCATGCCCCGCAGTTCATCTTCCGCTACACTGAACGCGATGATCGGGGCATCTTCGGCGCGCAGCCCCTGATTCGCAAACTCCTTGTAGAACGGCACATTGCTGTCGCCGTTAATCGTGCTGATGACCGCCGCGCCACCGCCGGCTGAAAACTTCTTAATCTTCCCGACGATGGTTTGATAATCCTGATGATGGAAGGGCGTGTACTCCTCCATGATGCTCGCTTCTGGCACTTTTTTGGCGAGCAGCATAGCGCGGAGGATTTTGTTCGTCGTACGCGGATACACATAGTCCGTTCCGAGCAGATAGAACTTCTTGAATCCGCCACCTTCCTTACTCATCAGATATTCAACCGCTGGCACCGCCTGCTGATTCACGGCCGCGCCGGTATAAAAGACGTTGCGCGAGCACTCTTCCCCTTCATACTGAACGGGATAGAAGAGCAATCCGTTATTCTTCTCGAACACCGGCAGCACCGATTTCCGGCTGACGGAGGTCCAGCACCCGAACACCACGGCCACTTTATCCTGCAGGAGCAATTGTTTTGCCTTTTCGGCAAAGAGATCCCAATTCGAGGCCGGATCGACGATGACCGGTTTAATCTGCCGGCCCAGCACGCCGCCCTTGGCGTTAATTTCTTCAACCGCCATCAGCACGGTATCGCGTAGCGACACTTCGCTGATCGCCATTGTGCCACTCAACGAATGGAGAATACCGATCTTGATCGGTTCCTTATCGGCCGCATACGACAACGCCCAATTTCCGAGATTGCCGAGCAATGCCGCAACCCCAACTCCGGCGGTTATGCGCGCGCCCTGCGCCAGAAAGTCGCGCCGCGAGGATCCGGCGTCATCGCTCGATACTGTTGCCGTCATTTTGACGCTTGCTGAGTCAGTAGGATTTTCACCCATGATGTGGACTCCTTTTTTACATTCTAGCGTTGTGATGTGATCAACAGGTGCCTCGTTCTGCGCTTCAGTATTGGAATTGAACGGCGAGAACGAATCGATTCACGTCATCGCCACCCGCGTGTTGCGCATAATTCGTTAGACCCTTGCTCGCAATATCGCCATGCTGCCAGAAGGCGGACACGCGCGAGTTGTACCCGTCAATCACGTAATTTAAACCGCCTTCCCATTCGCTTCGTATGGTGCTTTGGTCGGGTGCGATATAGGTATAGCGTCCGTAGGGCTGAAATCGTCCAATTCCAACCGTCTGCGGAAAGAGGTACAACGCATACGCCGTGTAGGAACTTCCTCGAAACATTCCGAAGTTGTTACCGAATGAACCAGCCACGCCACTAACTCCGACGCTGTTGAAGGCGCGCGGATCGTAGTCGGCAAAGTAGCGCTTGAATTCCGCGTTGACCGTGACGACACCCATGTCGTCCGAGAGTACTTTCTCGAGAAGGAAGTCACCCGTCAAGATCGTCATGTCGGAGCTGAACTGGTAGGAACCGGCTCCGTTAGCCTGATGATTGAACCCGGCCGCTAGCGCGAGAATATCGCCTGATTTTCCATAGTAGGTGCCACTGGTGTAATAGCCCGGATTCTTTTCAGCATTCCACAGGTTGTAGGTCAGACGGCCAGCATACAGCAGGCTTCCGTTTTGATTTGGTCCGCAGGGGCCACCACAACCAGACCCCGATGATTGCAAACCCGTAAACACTCCGAGCGAATATTGCAGATGTCCATACCCAGGCTCGACTTGTCCCCAAAAAACCGCGCCGTTATCACGGCCATAGAGGCCCGCGCCTCCTTTACCCATTTGCCCGCTAAAGTCAGCGGAGTTGAACGGCGTCCTGAAACCATCAAAGACGGCATGAAAATAAGGACCGTTGAGTTCGCCGCGTTCCCCCGGCACGAGCAGACGCCCTACCCACAGATTGGCATACGAATTATATTCAAACTTTCCGATAGCATCGAGAAGGCCAACGGTCGAATTCCCTCCAAAAAAATTCGACGACGCTGGGGTCGCGCCACCCCCTGAACCGTTACCACCGCCCCCTCCATTAATTGAGCTGGGGCAGTTAAAGCATTCTGTGTTGAACTCGAACTTGAGATATCGATTGAGCTGCCCGTTCATATACACACGAGCATTCTGAATGCCGAAGTTGTTGCTGTACTTGTCGCCGCTTGGGGCTGCTTTCTCTTGCGCGGCGAATTCAGCCCGTACGCCCATTCCAATACTGATCCATTGCTCCTTGTTGTCTGGACTCGCGACCTTTCCGCCTGACGGAAAGATGTCTGCATAGACGACCGGAGCCATGACGATGTTTCCCGCCAGGAGCGCGAGACTCAACCCTATCATTGCGAAAATTGTTTGCCCATGTGAGTGTTGTGGATTCATGCGGATCGGCCTCCTTTTAGCTGAGTCATTTGTTCTCTGATACCTCTGGCCGTAACCAGTCATTCAGAACAACCAACTCGCGAGGCTAACGCAAAAAAATCCTCAAGCCGCGGTTTGGCCGGAGGACTTCATTGTCCGCCACTCTGGTCTACGGGGGAACTACTACGGAAGGACTACGCTTCGAGACTTATGACACAGCGTTGGGTCATAACACGTCGCACCATAGAAAGTATTGATCTACCTGTCAAGAAAAATATCGAAATAGTGCGTGTGCCGCTCTGATCCTGTGGCGGCTATAAGCCATAATATTTCAAGAGCTTATGCTTATAAGAATAAGTGTGGGACGCAGGTGTCGCAAGGTCTGCGGTGCTGGCGGTAAGGAATAAAGGAGCGAGGATGCCCGTAAACGGCAGCATGGTTGGGCGCCGTACTGTGCTAGACTCGCGAAATCCTGAGAGGCAGTACAGTATGCGGTACCCTATTTTGTTGTTCGGTATGTCGGGCCTTCTGTTCATCGGCGCTTGCGCCTCGACGACATTGCTCGACGTTACCATCAAAGAAACGGATCTTGGTGCCGTCTATCTTGAACGGTCAACCGACCGAACGATTCTGGCCGCTCATCCCATCAGTATACAGCCAGGTATGCTGGCGGAAATCCTTCGTGGGATCACCGTCCAAGAAGAATCTGGGCTCTTGGGCAGGCTTGTCGGCGGCAAGTCGGAGTCCGTCCGAGTATTCAACGAAGACGAGGTGGAATATTTTGCACCACTCCTGACAGAAGGCCTTACGAAAGCAGCATCAGACCAGCGCATTGGCTTTCGTCTAGGTCCACGCACCTCAGCGGCAACCCACAGGGGGACGGTGTATGCTTACGGACGGTCACTCTATGTAACGTTGCCGTGGCTGTCCCTTGCCTCTCGGCATGGCGCGGGCGGGCGGGCCCTATCAAAAACCATCCTCTTTAGCCCCGAATCTGCCAGAAGACCGGATAGCTACCGGAGAGGTGCTGATAGTGAGTACATGGTCATTATCGACTACGAGGCCTTAGCCGTGCAGCCTCGAAGCCCCTCTCCAGTTCCCGCCGCCCCTGCCGCCCTGAGCGCGGCGCCTGTCCAGCCCGATCAAGGAGGACCCGCGACGGATACGCAATTGCGTATCTTGCAGGAGCAAATGCAGCAAAAGAATGCGGAAGTGGAAGGATTGAAAAAGGAACTGCAGGACATCCGTCGACAGCTTCTTGATCCATCAATCGGCGCGAAACGATCACGCCCCAAGTCGAAATCAACGCAGGACCTGAGATAGCCCTGGGCCAGTGTATGGGGGCAAGGCGGAGTCCTCAAAAAGAGGGTGTACGCATCTGTGGCCCTCCGCGCACGAGGCAGCAGCGTGACCCCTCGCGCTTCTCGCCAGGGCGTTCAATGTGCGAGTGGCGAGGCGTGCTATTTGCCGAGGAAAACGATGGAACGCCTCGACAGGGCGATCGTCTCTGCGCTACAGTCCGGGCTCATAAGGAGATACGCTATGGATAAGCTTGGAACGTGGCTCGCTATCACGGGCGTCGCGATTGGATTCATGGTGCTCGGCTGGCTGTTATTTTCAGACAATTCCTCGAATAAGAAGAAACCCTAATTGCGCGGTGCGCGGCCCGTTCAGCCTCTACGGCATTGAGAAGCCCGTTCGCCTCGCGTTTTTGCTCCTCGTATCTTTTCCGCTCTTCTTTCACAAACGAATGCGGGATATTTGGGTTACGCCGTGCACGCGATGCGCGGGGCAGCAGGGAGGGGAGCAGTTGATTGACAATCAAGAAATTCGCGTGCTGTTATGGACCACAGGAGCCTCTGGCGGGTGGTCTGGGGGCATCGTGGGAGTGGCGAAGAAGAGGCTCTGCGGCTCTTGCTATCAGGTGTAATGTAGTTCTTCTTTAATAAGTACGATTTTACGGAGGCGTCTATGGATATGATGGGACGTGTGGGATTGATCGAGTTACCAATCTTGATCGCGCCGGATCAAAAGATTTGGATGGATCGGATGATTAAGGAAGGCAAGATTGCCATTCCTCCGGGCGGGACGCTCGAAAAGGGGTCGCTCTATTCGATGTTCGTCCGCATGCTTTTGCATAACGCGATGGAAGAGCAGAAGCGGCAAGAAGTGTTGGACATGGAGGATGAGGACGAGGAATAGGGAAGCTGTCGAAAACGACCGCAGCGGCGTTTCTGTTTTGCTCAAAGGCTCAACGTATGTAACGTACGTTGAGCCTTTGAGCTATCTGAGAACTTGCTGAATCTGAGCAATTAAAATTTGCATCTCGCAAGATGCGAGAAATGATTCACGACCGAGGCGGCTAGAGACTCTTGAATGCGGCGTGCGCGGCCTTGATGGTTTTTTCGATATCGCTGGTTGAGTGAGCGGTCGAGAGGAAGGCTGCTTCAAATTGTGAGGGGGCAAGGTAGATGCCCTGTTCCAGCATCTTGTGGAAGAACTGCCCGTAGCGCTTCGTGTCTGAGAGTTTCGCGGTATTCCAGTCCACCACTGCGCCTGAGGTAAAGAAGGCGCCCAGCATCGAACCGACTCGGGTTTGCGTGAGCGGGATGCCGGCTTTCTTGGCTGCCTGACCGATCCCTTCGGCTAGGGCTGCGGATTTTTCTTCCAGCTTCTTATAGACCCCGCGGACCTTGAGCTGCTTGAGGGTTTCAATGCCGGCAGAGACGGCCAGCGGATTGCCCGACAAGGTTCCCGCCTGGTAGACCGGCCCAGAGGGCGCGATCAGGTTCATGATTTCTTTTCGTCCCCCGTAGGCGCCGACCGGCAACCCTCCGCCGATGATTTTCCCCAGCACTGTCAGGTCCGGCGTAATGCCGTAGAGCGTTTGGGCGCCCCCGTAGGTGACGCGGAATCCGGACATCACTTCGTCGAAAATCAAGAGAATGTCGTTTTCCGCTGTGAGCCGGCGGAGCGTCCTGAGGAAGTCCTGCGCCGGTGGTACGACACCCATATTCCCTGCGATTGGCTCGACAATGATGCAGGCCAACGTGTTCCGCTGCTCTTTGATGATCTGCTGGACCGCCCGGATGTCGTTGTAGGGGACGGTCAAGGTGTGCTTCGCAAAGTCGGCCGGGACTCCGAGCGAGTCGGGAATTCCCAAGGTGGCCAAACCGGATCCGGCTTTCGCCAGCAAGTAGTCGCCGTGACCGTGATAGCAGCCGTCGAATTTGAGAATGTTGTCGCGCTTCGTAAAACCGCGGGCCACGCGAATCGCGCTCATGACCGCTTCGGTGCCGGAACTCACCAGTCGAACCTTTTCCATCGAGGGGAAGGCCTGGTTGATCATGCGGGCGAGCGTGACTTCCAGCTCGGTCGGCGCGCCATAACTCGTGCCATTCGCGGCGGCCTTCTTGATGGTGCGGATGATGGCCGGGGCGGCGTGGCCCAAAATCATCGGGCCCCATGAGAGAATATAGTCGATGTAGCTGTTCCCGTCGACGTCGTAGAGGCGGGCGCCCTTGGCTCGTTTGATAAATCGCGGCGCCCCTCCGACGGAGAGGAAGGCGCGCACCGGGCTATTCACGCCACCGGGAATTAGCTGCTGCGCGTCGGCGAATAATTTAGCGGAACGAGTCGTTTTTATAGTTTTCATAATGGGCGCGCACAGTACCATGCAGAGGGTTGTCGGTCAAGAAACCGTAGCAGCCTATTAGGTTCGCTTGGCTTGATGTTTTGGGTTGGCTGGCTCCATACTGCTTTCCCTCATTCCCCAGCGGGTCCGTTTTGATTTCTCCCGCTCCGATACGGTGAACAGGACGTGAAAGGGCGTCGCGCTGTTGTCCGGGACTGTGACAGGACAATTGGGAGGTACGAATGCCATGAAGCTCCATAGGATTCCATTATGAGCCGCCGTATGTTCGCTCCGCTGGCCGTACTGTTGGTTCTGATCGGCGGGCTCTTTGCTGCGAACATCGTGTCGGCGCAGACCAACTCTCTCGACCATTCTCCAGCCGATGTGGTGAAACGATATTTGGGGCTTGATTATAAGGGGGCCAGGCTCGATGTGATGTCGATCGATGCGGTCTCTTCTTACACGAATTGGCATGAAGAGCCGACGTGGCGGCAGGTCGTCGTGATTCGGGGTTTCACGGTGGCGGAGCATTACCGCCAATGGGAGGTGATCGATCGATTCGAACTGATCATCCCAGTCATCTTTCAGGTCCTCGGTTCGGTGAACCTGGAGACCGCCAGCTTCACCCAGGAGGTGAAGACAGAAGAGGTGCGGATTCATGTGAAATCCGTCAATAATCGATGGAGAATTATCGAGCCGATGCTGCCGCCACACGTGGGGCAGAAGCGGATGGTGAATATCGTGCGTGAAGGGTGGATGAAGGAAACCGACCAGGCGAAGCGAGGTCTGCTCGATTCGTTGCGGGACGAGTTGCGAAAGGCCAAATGATGGGAAAGACATCAGTCGAGCTGTTGATTTTCGATCTGGATGGGACGCTTATCGAGTCCAAGTGGGATATTGCCGCGTCGGTGAACCTCACGTTAGCCGAGATGGGACTGCCGGAGCGGCCACTGGAGGAAATCTTCGGGTTTGTGGGCGACGGAGTGAAACAACTGTTACGCCTGTCGGTCGGCGAGAATAGTCGGGTCACCTACGAGGAGCTTTTGCGGGTGTTCCGGAGCCAGTACTTGGCCCATTGCCTTGATCGCACCACCTTTTATCCCGGCATTGGAGCCATGCTGACGCATTTTTCCGCCAAGCAGAAGGCGGTGGCCACTAATAAGGCGATCGAGTACACGAATGTGATTCTCCAGGGGTTGGGGGCGGATCATTTTCAGTATGTCGTCGGCGGCGACCATGGATTCGGATTGAAACCGGAACCTGGTATGCTATTGCATGTGATGAAAGAATTGAATGTCTCGCCCGAACGTACCGTCCTCATCGGGGACAGTACCAACGATATCAACGGCGGGCATAACGCCGGGATTCGTGTCTGCGCGGTCGGCTATGGCATGGGGAATCGCGCCAAGATGGAAGCCTGTCAACCGGACTGGTTTATCGAACGGCCGGAAGAATTAATGGAGCTTTTTATATGAGGATTCACGTCCCACGCTTCATGTTGTTGCTCGTCGTGCTCAGTTTGAGTTTCAACCTCGATCTGCTCCATGCCGGGTCGCCAAGTTTGGCGGATCGCGTGGTGGAACAGAAGCTGGCGAATGGCCTGACCGTGCTCATGGTCGAGCGGCATCAGACGCCGGTGGTCTCCCTCAACATGACCTTCCGGGTCGGAGGGGTGAACGAGCAGATCGGCCAGACAGGTTTGGCGCACCTCTATGAACATATGGCCTTCAAGGGCACGAGGACGGTGGGGACGAAGAGTTACGAGAAGGAGCGGCCCCTGCTCGAAGAACTGTCTCGCGTGGGAACTGAGCTGGAGCAGCGGCAACGGGACCTCGCGAAGAGGAATCAGGAAAAACCGGCCAGCCCGGAAGAACGTGGAGTCATTGAGCGCCTCCAGAAACGATTCACGGAGCTACAGGAACAGGCGGGACAGTTCGTGGCGGGCAATGAGATGGCCTTGCTCTATCAGCGGCACGGAGGAGTCGGGCTCAATGCCTCGACCGGCAAGGATCTGACTCGCTACATGATCAGTCTCCCGGCGAATCGCCTGCCCCTGTGGGCTGCGCTCGAAGCCGACCGTATGGCCCATCCGGTCCTTCGCGAATTCTATAAAGAGCGAGGCGTGGTCATGGAGGAGCGGCGGTTGCGGAACGACGATAGCCCTAACGGCCTGTTGTTCGAAACCTTCACCTCGGCCGCCTTCCGCGCTCATCAATACGGGATTCCGACCATCGGGTGGGAGTCGGATATTTTGTCGCTCACGCCGGCCGACACGGAAGCCTTCTTCAAATCCCATTACGGTCCAGACAATGCGACGATCGCTATCGTCGGCGATATCAATCCGAAGGAAGTCATGGCCCTGATCGAACAGACCTTCGGCAAGATCCCGGCTGCGCCTCCGCAGCCGTCAATCGTGACGGTTGAGCCGCCGCAACGGGGAGAGCGCCGCGTGGAAGTGGAGTTTGATGCGGAACCAT
The DNA here is from genome assembly GCA_945905765.1 of Nitrospira lenta. Lineage (GTDB taxonomy): Bacteria > Nitrospirota > Nitrospiria > Nitrospirales > Nitrospiraceae > Palsa-1315. The sequence continues at coordinate 3,870 of CAMDPZ010000006.1, read as the reverse complement.
CGGTGGCCATCGGGTTCCACAAGCCGGCCTTGGGCCATCCGGACGACTATGTCTTCGACGTGATCGACGCGGTGCTGACCGAGGGCCTCACGTCCCGGCTCTATGCCAATCTGGTTCGCGACCAACGGATCGCCGCCTCGGTCAATTCCGATTCGAATTATCCAGGGGTCCGTTCCCCGAACCTGTTCGTGTTCAGCGCTACACCGCTCGCGCCCCATACGACGGCGGAAGTCGAGGCGGCCATCTATGCCGAGCTCGAACGGCTCAAGACGGAACCGGTCTCCGCCAAGGAGCTGGAAAAGGTGTTGAATAATCTCGACGCAGATTTAGTGCGGGCGCTCCGGTCCAATGGAGGCCTCGCCTCTCAGTTGGCCCTCTATCAGACGGTGGCGGAAGATTGGCGCTATGCATTGAAGGCCCGGGACAAAGTTGCCGCCGTGACGCCGGCGGACATCCAGCGGGTAGCGGCTGAGTATTTTACGAAGACGAACCGGACGGTGGCGACGTTGGTGAAAAAGGCTGGAGAAAAAAAGATCGCGACGGCGCCGAAACGAGAGGTGGCGCGATGACAAACGTGAAAGGTGAAACGTTCAACGTGAAACGGAGATGCTTTATTCTGACGGCGATGCTCATGGCCCTCACTGTTCCGGTGCTGAGTGCTTGTGCCGGAAACCTGGCGCTGGGCGATCCCAGGCAGATGACCTTCAAGCCGGTTGAGTTTACTCCGCCCGAACCGGATCGCGTGGTGCTGGAGAACGGGATCATCGTCTATCTGCTAGAGGACCATGAGCTGCCCCTGGTCAGCATCACCGCCACCATGAAAACGGGAGGCTGGCTCGATCCAGCGGATAAGGTCGGTCTGGCGTCCCTGACCGGTTCCCTCATGAGGACTGGCGGCGGAGGCGGTCTGTCGGCGGAACGAGTGGATGAAGAACTCGAACAGTTCGCCGGGGATGTCGGCATTTCGATCGGCCGCCAATCTGGCTCCGCCTCGCTGGACGTCCTGAGTAAAGATTTAAGGCGGGGGCTTCAGATTTTTGCGGGACTGATCCGGACTCCGGTGTTTGAGCCGGCTCAGGTTGAATTGGTCAAGCTGCAATCCATCGAAGGGATTCGTCGCAGGCAGGATAATCCCGGTTCGATCGTGAGCCGCGAGTTCGTGAAGCTTCTCTATGGAGCGGAGCACCCGACGGCGCGTGAAAGCAGCGTCGAGTCCATCGCCCGCATTGCCAGAGAGGATCTGATCGCCTTTCATCGAAAGACCATCCATCCGAACGGCATGATGCTGGGAGTGACGGGAGACTTCGACAAGCCCGCGATGGTGGCCCTGTTGCGTGAAACATTCGGCGATTGGAAGCCAGGAGAAGTTCCAGCCCTGACGATTGCCGATGCGCCACAGAATCAAACGGGGAAGCCCATCGTCCGGTTCGTGAACAAGGATACCTCGCAAACGCATCTCCGCGTCGGTCATCTGTCGATCAAGGAAAGCGATCCGGACTATGTGTCCCTCGCGATCGCGAACGATATCTTGGGTGGCAGTTCCTTCCGCAGCCGCCTCTTCAACGATGTGCGGACCAAGCGGGGCCTGGCCTATTCGGTCGGCAGCCGTTTGAATACCGGGGTGCATGATCAAGGGGTCTGGCTGATGAGGGCGGAGACGAAGCTCCCCTCGACGCAAGAGGTCATCGCCCGGTTCATCGCGAACATGGAACGGATGAGGGCCGAGCTGGTGACGGACGGCGAGCTGGCGGAGGCCAAAGAGGCCTATGTGAATTCGTTTGTCTTCTCTTTCGCCAGTTCGTCGGCAATCGTGGGGCGGCTGGTTGAGCTGGAATACGACGGGCTTCCTCCTGATTTTCTCCAGCAATTGCGGGCCAGGGTCGTGGCCTTGACGAAGGAAGAGATCCTGGCTGCGGCGAAGAAACATTTCAATCCGGAGCGATTGACCATCGTGGCGGTCGGGGCAGGGGAGGCCCTGCCGAAGTTGCTGGGGGGATTTGGCAATCTGCAGGAAATTAAGTTGGCCCCGGAGCATTGAAGAGGGGAGAGGGGTAGCCAGACCATCCTTCTTGCTCGCAGAGCGCGCACGATCAGAATGTGCTCGCTCGATGCGCGCAGTGAAGGACGGTCTGGCCATCCCCTCACAGAGAAGAGCGCAAACTCCGGAGCTGAAAGCTAACCATGCCCCTTGAAGACGACTTTTGCGACATCATCAAGAAGGCCCGCATCGGGCAGGCGTGGTCCGTGGAGGAGGTGGCTCGCTTCACCGGCCTTTCGGGGGCCTCTGTTATTGCGCTCGAACGAGGCGATCAGCCTCGTGACAAGGCTGACGTGCGCGCTCTCGCTGCCACGCTCAAGCTTCGCCCTGTTCCTTTGGAACAGATCGTGTTTGATCAGTGGGTGCCCCTTTCGATTCCCTCGCTCCCGGAGATCGCCACTATCCGTGGCGAGATCAACGGCTACGGAGTCAACGGCTACATCGTGCAGGATTCAGGTGAGGCGCTCCTCGTCGATACGGCCTACAACGCTCCTGCCATGATCGCTTGGCTCGAATCCCATCGAGTCCGGTTGATCGGCATCTGTCTGACACATGGCCATGCGGACCATGCAGAAGGGATTCAGCAACTTCTGGCGCGATGGCCTGTGCCGGTCTATCTGGGGGCTGAGGATGTCAGTCTCCTGCGTTGGAAACCTGCGGCGGATTGCCTTGTGGCGCCGCAGGATGGTCGCGCCATTCCGGTCGGGGGTCTCACAGTCCATTGTCTTGTGACGCCGGGCCATACGCAGGGCGGTATTTGTTATCGAATGGATTGCGGGGCGCAGCCAGTCTGTTTCGTCGGCGACACCCTCTTTGCCGGATCGATCGGAAAATCTGTCCCGCCCAATCTTTTCCCGACCCATCTGGATTCCGTGAGGCAGCGCCTGCTGAAACTGCCGCACGACTGTATCCTCTTGCCCGGTCATGGTCCTGCCACGACGGTGCGTGAAGAGCTCGACCATAATCCATTCGCTTTAGATCACTGAGACAAGCGCGATGAGCTTTGATCAACGTCCAGACGAGTTGCCGACTATCGCGGAGGAACCGTTTGAGGAGGAGTTCGAGGAGACGCCCTTTTCGAAATGGACCCTGCCCATCTGCCTCTTTGTGGCGACGGTCTTCACGACTTTGTGGGCCGGGGCCTATCAGGCCTACAACGGACCGATCGGCGGGCCGGTGGATTTTCTGCTGGAGCATCCAGAGCTGCTCGGGCGCGGGATTCCTTTCGCGGCCACGCTGCTGCTAATTCTGATGACCCATGAGTGCGGGCATTATGTGCTTTCCCGCATCCATCATGTGCCGGCCTCATTGCCTTTGTTTATCCCAGGTCCTCCCTATTTCATCGGCACGTTCGGCGCGATTATCCGGCTGCGAGGCCCGATCTTGAACCGGCACGCCCTCTTCGACATCGGCGTGGCCGGTCCGCTGGCCGGCTTCGTCGTAGCGGTGGTCGCGCTGGTGATCGGGTTGAATCTCTCAACGGTGGTCGATCGGACCGCGACCGTCGGATTGCAGTTGGGCGAGCCGTTACTCTTGCAGTTTATCTCCTGGCTGGTGGTTGGCTCCCTTCCTCCTCAAGCCGATATCGTGTTGCATCCTATCGGCTTCGCCGCCTGGTTCGGCCTGTTTGTGACGTCGCTGAATCTCATTCCCATCGGTCAACTCGACGGAGGCCATGTGGCCTATGCCCTGTGGGGTTCGCGTCAACGCACGCTGGCCTTTGCCATGGTGCCCTTGTTGATTGTGCTGGGGCTGGCGGGTTGGCATGGGTGGCTCCTCTGGGCCTTCATGGCGGGACTCTGGGGCTTCGGACATCCGCCCGTGTGCGACCC
>CAMDPZ010000005.1 GCA_945905765.1 Nitrospira lenta | reverse complement strand
TGCCAATCAGAACGTTTTATATTCGAGCCATTTGCCGTTCAGCGTAATTTTGCACCGGGCTTCCCCCTGGCTCCCGGTCACCTTTTCCATATCGAGAGTAAAATCGATCGCGCTCATGATCCCGTCACCGAACATTTCATTGGCCTGCTCGCGCATCGAATCGCCGTAGACACCGATGATCTCCAGCAGTCGATACTTGAACGGGTCCGTGGCATTGGGGAAATCCGTCCTGACAGGAAAGGCGCTCAAGGCCGCCGTCAGGGACTGATCCAGTTCGAGCAACTGCCCGACCTTCTTGGCCTCATCCGGCGTGAAGCGATGGTTGCCATTCAAGGCCGCCGCCACGAAGGTGGGATTCTTGCCCACGACTTTAGCCACCTCCGCAATCGTGACCTTCTTCGCCAGCCGCTTCGCCTTGATCGCCTTTTGAATCATCTCCTTCTCCATGACACTCCTCCTTTGTGGTGTGACCGAATTACGATTGATGACCTACAATCTTCACCCTGCTTAGAACCGGACAGCCGCCGGCGCTCCGGACGTGGCCTCTTCTACGACTGACTCTTCCACCACCCGATAGGGACTCACCATCCAATAGAGCCCCCCGACGAACAGGCCGCCACCCACGATGTTTCCCAGCACAACGAAGAATTGGTTGTACCAAAACCCCGCCCAGCTCACGGCTGCCTCATGGGGCAGGAACAGCGCCATGCCCAGCAGCGATTGATTGGCAATGCTGTGCTCGAATCCTGTGCCAATGAAGGCGAACAGGCACCAGAAGATCAGCAGAATCTTCGCTGCATCGTTCGTGGTCCGCCCCGCAGTCCAGACCGCGAGACAGATCAGCCAATTACAGAGGATCCCCCTCACGAACAGCTCCCAGGCTGGCAAGGCCATCTTCACCGTTGCCACCTTGCCGAGAAACTCCGCCGTGGGTCCCTTCGAAAAGACGCCGGACTCCACCACGAACCAGGCCAGCACCAGCGAGCCGGCCAGGTTCCCGACCCAGGACCAGAAGTTGAATTGCGCCACTTGCCCCCAGGTCACGCTCTTGGAGAGACCGCCGATCGTTCCCACCATATTGTTGCCCGTAAACAGTTCCGAGCCGGCGAAGATGACCAGCGTCAAGGCAATCCCGAAGGAGGCACCCATGACCAGTTTCACCGCCGGCGATCCTGCCGCCACCAAGGGCCCTCCCAGGCTGAAGATCAGCGCGATGCCGAAGCCCAGATAGACTCCGGCCATGGCCGACAACAAGAGATACCCGCCGAGCGAAACATCCATGAATTGAAATTTCTTCTTCGCGAGGACTGCAATCCGCTCATGATCTACTACATGCATGGCGCCCCTCCTTCGTTGCCCTTTAACAGGATGCTGAAACAGTCTGCCAGCGTCGTTCTCGCATCGTTCAGACCCTCAACGTACCCTCCGGGTACGCCTCGGCCCTTCACTCGCTGCGGCCTCGCTGGACAGCCTGCTTGAGCATCCTGTGGGAATGTTATGGCCATCTTGTCTTACCCTGCTGTTCTTTCCCGCCGCCCCCTCAAAGCGAAAACGTCCTCACTCCGTTGCCAGAATGAGGACGCCATTGTCCTATCGAAAGGTGGTAGAGCCACCTTGCTCCGAGACTTCTTCGTCCCGGAATGGGCCCACAAACAAAACGGCGTCCGCCACTCTTTCCAGAATGACGGACGCCGTTGTCCGTGTGCTTTATGTCGAGAGCCTTGCCGAGGCGCCGTTGCCTCAACTCAGCTCATAGGAGACATGTACCATGCCTCCCCTGCTTCGTCAACCCATTCTACGAATGGGCCGCGAACCCTCTAGACATCGTAGTAGAGGTAGAACTCATACGGATGCGGACGCAACCGCATGGTATCCACTTCCTTGGTGCGCTTGTAGCCGATCCAGGCATTGATCAGGTCCTTGCTGAAGACCCCGCCCTTGAGGAGGAACTCATGGTCCTTCTCCAGGTTGTTCAGGGCTTCATCCAGGCTGCCTGGCATCGTGCGGATCTTCGACGCTTCCTTGGCTTCGAGATCGTACAGATCCTGCTCGGCCGGTTCGCCCGGATTGATCTTGTTCTGAATACCGTCCAACCCCGCCATGAGCATGGCGGAAAAGGCGAGATAGGGATTCGCGGCCGGGTCAGGGAACCGCACCTCGATCCGCTTCGCTTTGGGGCTCGGTGAATACATAGGGATCCGGATGCCGGCCGACCGGTTCCGACTGGAATAGGCCAACAACACCGGCGCTTCGAACCCAGGCGTGAGACGCTTGTAGGAGTTCGTGGTCGGGTTGGTAAAGGCGGCCAATGCCGGCGCATGTTTCAGAATGCCGCCGATGTAATGCAGACACATCTGCGACACGCCCGCATATTCCTTCCCGGCGAACAGGGGCTTGCCGTCCTTCCAGATGCTCTGGTGGCTGTGCATGCCTGACCCGTTGTCTCCGAAGATCGGCTTCGGCATGAAGGTCGCGGTCTTGCCATGGCGGCGGGCGACGTTCTTGACGATGTACTTGTACATCATCATCTTGTCGGCGGTGCGGACCAGCGAATCGAAACGGATGTCGATTTCCGCCTGACCGGCCGTGGCGACTTCATGGTGATGCTTCTCGATCTGGATACCGGCCTTCTCCATCTCCAGAATCATTTCGCTGCGGATATCCTGTTGCGTATCGGTCGGGGCGACCGGGAAATAGCCTTCCTTCTGACGGATCTTGCCGCCCAGGTTGTGGCCTTCCTGCCCCATGTTCCAGACGCCTTCTTCGGAGTCGATGAAGTAGTAGCCGCTGTGGCCGTTCTGATCGTAGCGGGCTTGATCGAAAATGAAGAACTCGGCTTCAGGCCCCCAATAGGACGTGTCGCCGATCTTCGTGCTCTTGAGGTATTTCTCCGCCTTCTGCGCCACATAACGCGGATCGCGATCGTAAGTCTCGCGCGTGATCGGATCCACGACGTTGCCGATGAGGCTCAGCGTCGGAACCGCACAGAAGGGATCGAGACAGGCCGTCGCCGGATCCGGCACGACCAACATGTCGCTGTTATTGATGGCCTTCCAGCCGCGAATGGAGGAGCCGTCCAGTCCGGACCCGTCCCTGAAGAGGTCTTCCGTCAATTCGCTCGTCGGGATGCTGAAATGCTGCCACGTCCCGATGAGATCGACGAACTTCAAGTCCACGATCTGGACCTTATGCTTCTTCACAAACTCCAACACCTCACGTACGTTCATCCCACTCCTCCTTTCAAATCACCCGCATGAGACCCTGCCGCCTCTGCTAGGCCGCTTTCGCCTCGAGAAAATTCTCGATGGCCGTTTCTACTCCCGTTCGTAACCGCTCCAATTGCCCGTGATCGTCGAGCTTCTTACCCCGATGATCCGCGACATAAAACACGTCCGCCACCTGATCCACCCTCGTGGAAATGCGGGCGGCGTGGATCGACAGTCCCAATTGAAAGATCGTATTTGTGATCACATACAACAGACCCTGCCGGTCGTCGGCAAACACGTCGAGAATCGTATAGGCGTCCGACGTTTCATTGTCGATCCGCACCTCCGTCGCTTCACGGGCTTTCGGCAAGGACCTCGTCAGCTTCAGCCGCGCGCCCCGGCGCAACACATCGTCCACATGCTCCCAACCCTTGAGGACCGACGCAATCCGATCGCCCACCGTCCGCAACCGCTCGGCCGGAGGGGCGCCCTGATAGTCCGGATCCATCACCTGAAACGTATCGACCACGATGCCGTCGGCTCTGGTGAGAATCTGCGCATCGAGAATCTGCACTCCGCTGCCGGCCATGACCCCGGCGATCTTGGAGAAAATACCGGGCGTCACGTCGTTGTGGGTCACGACGCTATATTCGCAGGTCCCCAACTCACGATTGAACTCCGCCTCCACCAGCACCTCGCCGACATGCAATCGTCGCACAGCCGCCAAATGCGCCGCAATACGGCCCGGCGACGTGCCATAGGCATAACGCTCGGGAAATTGGCTCAACTGGCTCTCGACCCAGGCCAGAGTCCCACTACCCTGCCCGGCCAGCAACGGATGGTTGCTGACTTCTTCGGCAATCTGACGGACTCGCTCCGGAGCCATGACTCCATTCCGTTCCCCCGACACCTCGGCCATCGTACGCTGATAGAGCTCGACCAGGAGCGATTCCTTCCACTTGGTCAAGACTCCGGGCCCGACCGCCGCGATATCGGCAGCCGTCAACACCAACAGCTTCTTCAACACTTCCGGCGTCCCGACTTCGCGGGCAAAGGGCAGCACCACCTTCACATCGTTCGGGTCCCGCCGAAAAGCCGTATGGGCCATCAGCAAGTGCCGATGCACGAGGAACGAGAGGGTCCGCAGATCCTGCTCATCGAGCCCGAGCCGGACCGCGACATCCTCAGCCAAACGCCGCCCCACATCGCTATGGTCTTCTTCCTGGCCCTTGCCCAAGTCGTGGAGCAGCACGGACAGGTGCAGGAGGTCTTTTCGCTTGATGCTGCGGTAGATCTCCCCCATCGCTCCCTGGTCCTGGGCCAGGTCTTCCGCCCGCGCCACCGCCAGCAGACTATGCTCGTCCACCGTGTACTTATGGTACTGATTGAACTGCATCAGGCCACGGACCGTGCCCATGGCCGGCACCAATTTCTCCAGCACCGAGGCCCGATGCATGGCCTCCAGGGTCTTGGCTGTGCCGGGCCCAGCAAGAATCGCGAGGAACGTCCGATTGACCTCCGCCGTCCGATAGGCCTCCGCCGAGACCGTATCGACATGCCGATGAATATCTTCGAGCAGGGGCGGCGCGATAGTCAGCTGCTGCGCTCGCGCCAAATCGAAGAGACGCAGAAGCAGCGCCGGACTTTCCAGCACCCTCGCGCGATGTTCATCCGCAACCGTCAGGATCCCGCCCCGTACGACAAAGTAACCATCGACGCGGGGCGCCGGGAAAAACCGCGTGATCCGTTGCCAGAACGGCACGCTCCGGCACCGTTCGACAAATCGCATACAACGTTCATGCAGCCCCATTGTATGCAGGTAATACTGTTGCATGAACTGCTCGACGGCCAGCAAATGCGGCTGGTCCTGAAATCCGAAATGTTGCGCCAGCCAGATCTGCTCGTCGAACGACAAAATCTCCTGCGCCGTGCCTGCATGCACATGGAGGAGCGCCCGAACCCGCCAGAGGAAATCACGCGCCTCTGTCAGGGCCATCGAATCGGCCCGTGAGAGGATGCCGCGATCGGACAGTTCCCGAATCGTCGGCGCCTGATAGCGGGCCATGCCGGCCCATTGAAGCAGGTGCAAATCGCGAAGACCGCCTTTGCTTTTCTTGACGTTCGGCTCCAGCAAATAGACCGTCTCGCCGAACTTGAGATATTCGCGGCGGCGCTCTTCCAGCTTTTGGTCCAAATAGGAGTCCGTGTTCTTGGCCACGACTTTCCGGAGATACCGGCTATGAAACTGCTCGAACAGCTCAGGGCTGCCAGCCAGAAACCGGGACTCCATCATCGAGGTCTTCACCGTCGCATCGCTCTCGGCCAGCTCCATACAGTCGTTGATCGTCCTCACACTATGTCCGACCTGGAATCCACAGTCCCACAAGGGGTGCAGGACGGCCCGCACGAGCGATTCGACCTGCGCCCTGGCCTCGGGGCGGTAGAGCACCATCAGATCGATGTCCGAATAGGGGGCCAATTCGCGGCGTCCGTACCCGCCCAGGGCCACGAGACAACATTGGTGGAGACCGGCTGAAGCCGCCGCAGCGCCCCCCTCCCGCACGGCATTCCGATAGCGCCCGACGATCAGCCCATCCACTAGCTCCGTCATCGCCGCCATCGTCTCTGCGCCGCTGGCGCCGTCCAACACCCGTTGGGCAATGATGCGGCGCTGCTCGACGAGAAACAGGCCGACCGTCGACGAATCGACGGTCGGCGCTGACGTACCGAATGAATCGTGCGTGACGCCCATGGTTACAGCGCAATCTCTCCGGTTTCACCGGTCCTGATCCGCACCGCTTCGGTCAGGTCGCGCACAAAAATCTTGCCGTCCCCGATACTGCCGGTCTTGGCAGCCCGGGTGATCGTCTCGATCACGCGCGACACCTGTGCGTCCGTGACGGCCACTTCGATTTTGACTTTCGGCACAAACTCGATCGTATATTCCTGGCCCCGGTATGTTTCCTTATGCCCCTTCTGGCGGCCGAACCCTTTGACCTCCGAGACCGTCATCCCCTGCACACCGATTTCCAGCAGGGCATCCTTCACTTCATCCAACTTGAACGGCTTCACGATGGCTTCAATCATCTTCATATCGCTGCCTCCTTACCTGGCTGACCCGAGGACGCTGGCCTTCCCTCGTCGCGGAGATCGCCGGCATGATTGCGTGGTCGATAGTGTCATGGTCCGTTTATGAATAGGCCCGCTCATTATGCTGGCTGAGGTCCAGCCCGGTCGATTCGTCTTCCGGAGAGACCCGCAGCCCCACCACCGCATTCACCACTTTCAAAATGATCCAGGTGCCGATCACGGAAAACAGCGCCACCGCGCCGACCATGACGGCCTGAATGCCCAACTGTCCGGCATTGCCGAAAAAGAGCCCGTCAGCCCCGGCGGCATTGATCGCCTTGGAGGCAAAGAGCCCTGTCGCGAGGATGCCAAAGACTCCGCCCACACCGTGGATCCCCACGACGTCGAGCGAGTCATCATAGCCCATCCTCCCCTTCCAAACAACGGCGAAATAGCACAGAAACCCTGCAAAAACGCCAATTATGATGGCTGGAAACGGTCCGATATACCCGGAAGCCGGAGTCACGGTCGCCAGACCAGCGACCGCACCGCTGGCCAGACCGAGTACGGTGGGCCTTCCGCGATGGGCCCACTCCACCCCCATCCAGACCAGGGCGCCAGTGACCGCCGCCGCATGAGTCGCCAGGAAGGTGCTCCCGGCCAGCCCATTCGCCCCCAAGGCGCTGCCCGCGTTGAACCCGAACCAGCCAAACCAGAGGAGGCCGGTTCCCAATAACGTGAAGGGCAGGTTATGAGGAGCCATATAATCGGCTCCATGGCCCTTGCGCTTCCCCATCACGATGGCACAGACCAGGGCGCTCGCTCCGGAACTGATATGCACCACCGCGCCTCCGGCAAAATCCAATGCCCCCATCTTCCCCAACCATCCACCGCCCCAAATCCAATGGGCCACCGGAGAATAAATCAACAGGGACCACAAGGCCGCAAACAGCAGCAACGCGGAAAACTTCATCCGCTCTGCAAATGCCCCGGTGATCAACGCCGGCGTGATCGCGGCAAACATCAACTGAAACAACATGAATACTTGATGGGGAATCGTCGGGCCATAGACAGGATGAGGCTCGCTGCCCACCCCGCTAAGCCCTGCCCACTCAAGGCCTCCGATAACGCCTCCCTTATCGGGGCCGAACGCCAGACTGTACCCGACAAGAATCCAGAGCAGACTGACCAGACACAGAATGACGAGACTCTGCATGATCGTCCCCAGGATGTTCTTGCTTCGAACAAGACCCCCGTAGAAGAGGGCCAGGCCTGGCATCGTCATCAGCAAGACCATCGCTGTGGACATGAGAACCCACGCCGTATCCCCCGTATCGATCTTGAGCACAGGGGCTGCGGCAGCTGCGACCGCTTCAACCGGTGCGACCGCTGAGTCCTGAGCCGAGACTGGCCCAATAAAGGCCGCCATGACTCCCACCAGCAAGGCCGCGATGCTCAGGCCTACGGACAGGAACGTCCGTTGGTACGTTCGCTTGCGACTACCGTCTCGTTCCTGGTCAATCACCATCCCCTCCTTCTCCTCGATCACCCCTGCTTACGAATAGGACCGTTCCTCATGTTGACTGAGGTCCAAGCCCATTCGCTCCTCCTCCTCACTCACACGTAGCCCCATCAGTCCATCCACCAGTTTCAGAATCACGAAGGTCCCCACGAACGAAAACACCACCGAGATCAGCACCGCCATCGCTTGAATGCCCAGCTGTGCCGGATTCCCGTAGAACAGCCCGTCAGCGCCTGCTGCATTGATCGCCTTCGAGGCAAACAGTCCGGTCGCCAGCGCGCCCCAGATGCCTCCGACTCCGTGAATCCCCACGACATCGAGGGCGTCATCGTAGCCCAGCCGGGACTTCCACAACACCGCTCCATAGCAGAGGACTCCCGCCCCCAACCCGATCGCGATCGAGGCCATCGGGCCGACGAAGCCAGAAGCCGGCGTGATGGCCACCAATCCAGCCACAGCACCGCTGGCTGCGCCCAGGACGGTTGGTTTGCCTCGATAGAGCCACTCCACGACCATCCAGGCCAAGGCCGCAGCGGCTGCCGCCGTATTGGTCACGACAAACGCGCTGGTCGCCAAAGCCCCGGAAGCCACCGCGCTGCCCGCGTTGAACCCGAACCAACCGAACCAAAGCAAGGACGCGCCCAGCACAGTCATGGGCAAATTGTGCGGGGCCATATGTTCCTTGCCATAGCCCAATCGCCGCTTCAACACGATGGCGCAGGCCAAGGCCGCAGCGCCGGAACTGATATGGACGACCGTCCCTCCGGCGAAGTCCAGCGCCCCAAGATTTCTGACCCAGCCCCCGACCGCCCAGATCCAATGGGCCAGCGGATCGTAGATAAACGTCGCCCAGAGCAAGGTGAAGACCAGAAAACTGCCGAACTTCATCCGCTCGGCGAAGGCGCCGGTCATGAGGGCCGGCGTGATCACCGCGAACATCATTTGAAAGATCATGAAGGCTTGATGAGGCACGGTCGCGGCATAATCGACATTGGGCTCTAACCCGACGCCGTTCAGCCCGAACCATTCGAACCCGCCAATCAAATGGCCCTTGTCCGGCCCAAAGGCCAGACTATAGCCCCAGAGAACCCATTGGAGACTGATCAGACAGAGGATGATGAAGCTCTGCATGATTGTGCTCAAAGAATTCTTCGAGCGAACCATGCCGGCATAGAACAGGGCCAACCCCGGCGCCGTCATCGCCAACACCATGGCCGTCGAGACCAATAGCCAGGTCGTATCGCCCGTATCGATCTTCGGCTGAACTGGGACAGCAGCCGGAGCCGCCTCCTGGACAAGAGGCGCCGTTACCGCTGAAGCTGGAGCTCCCGCCTCTTGCGCATAGAGACCCGTCACCCCAATCAGGATAGCGCAGGCCAGGACGGGAAGCATCGCAGTCATGATACGTGTTAATCGGTTCATGATGAGCTCCTTTCCTCCCCTGCTTAGAAGAGGTAAACGATTTGGAATGACAGGGTTTCTTGATTGTTCACCGGGCGATTGCCGTAAAGAAAGACGTTCTTATCGGACTTGTCGTAGCGAAACTCCGTCCGCGTGATCAGCGAGGGAAAGGGCTTATATTGAAGCGTAAAGGTATTTTCCCATAGCGTTTGAGCGACCGGTGTGGCCGCGACCGTCGAGGTCGCCCCCGCACAGGTATTGGTGCCTCCGGCAAACCCGAAGGTTCCACCGCACGTACGCGCCCCTCCCGCATCCTCAAAAATTTCCCCGCGGAATCTGGCGCTCCATTGATCGCTGAAATCATGAGTCAGATAGCCGGCCAGCCCATTCCATCGAGCATTTCGTGACCGCTTGACCGTGCTCGCGTTCTCTTCATTCCCATAGTAGGGCTCCAGCACGATGGTGTCCCGGTCGGTGGCCTTGACGGTCATGATCGTCCCCACCACCGTCCGCTTGGCAGTCGGATCGGCGCCGGTGGAGGCAGGTGCCGTCCCTTGGCTGTTCGATTGTTCCGCGCCGTAGGACCCGTAGAAACTCATGCCAAACTTTTCATGCGGCGTCAGGGCCAGGAGCCACTCGAAGGATTTACTCTTGTTGTTATCCGTCACGTTGTCCCAGCCGTTGATCACGCCGATGGACGCGCTCACGACCGGATTGAACGTATAGCTAAGCCGGACACCGGTGGTCGTAAAGGCCTGGCCCAAGCCGAACATGAAGCTGCGGGAAAAATTCGGGTTCTCGAAACTGTTGATCACCTCATAGCCGATCAACGTATTGATCTTTCCTGCTTGGATCTTCAAACCGTTGCCGATCGGAGCGATGTATTCGCCGTAGACCTCCTGAAAATCGAGCTCGTTGTTGCTGGTGCCAGGCGCGAAATTCGTGCGCGCCCTCGTCACCCTGGCATCCAATCCGAAGTTCAGCCTGGTACGGAACCCAAGCCGGTCCGTGCCGCTCCCGCCGCCATCAGCGGGACGTTCAAGCATGAGTTGCACCATGTGGGTCGAAAAGGAGTTCGCATCGGTGTCGAAGATATGCAGTTGATTGAGGTTGGTATTGGGATTATTGAAATTGTGAGTATAGGCCACGTCCAAAAACCCGGACGCCTTGAACCCCAGGGTCTTCCAGATGGACGGCGCATCCACTTTCCTCTCTAAAGAATCCAGCCTTTCCTGTAGGCTCGGCGCCGGAGCCGGCGCTGCCGCTGGTCCTTGTGCGAACACGGCATTGCCGCCACCCAGCGACAACAACATTCCGATCCCTATTCCGATGAGATTGCGTGCTGACATCATGCCGTTCTCCCTCGTTCGATTAGTGATTCCACTGCTCATGCCCCTTGCGCTCTCACCTCGACGACGTCGTCGCCACGCACGCCCTTGTGCGCAACCTCACTCCTCATAGCTGAATCGATTCCCGCCAGCCGACTGACCCATTTCGCTTCTCAACTTGCCCACGCGATATAGCCTGCTCGAATGTAGCCAAAAAAAAACGCCCTCTAGCCCGTTGGGGCTGGAGGACGCCATTGTCCATGCCGTACTATAAAAAAGCCGGTGGGAAACGCCGTTGTTCCCCTGTCCGATGGGCCACCTTGTACCATGTGGCGGGAAAACCTGTCAACGCCTTTGCCGTTCCCGCACTCTGGCCTGGCGATGACCTATCGTCTGTGCTAGATTCACGCCTACCATGCTCCGTCCAGCACCATCCTCTCCAGCAAAGCCGCCCCACAAGCCTTCATTTTTCCTCGTTCTCCTTTGTCTTCTCTGCGCCGCCTGTACAATCACCGACCAGCGCGACAGGGTCCTCTTTGAAGATCCGCGCGGAACGGTGGCGCTGCACCAAATGCCAGATCCATCGGTTCAGGCCAGTCACCCGATCAATCTGGAACCGGCCCTCATCGCCCGAGTCTTGAACGGTATGCAGGTCCAGGAACGGCAACGGACACTCCAAGAGTTGCTGGCAGGATACTCTTCCGTCCCGGTCTTTTCGGCAGAAGAGGTTCAGTTCCTCACTCCCAGGATTGTCAAAACCCTCACGGCGGCCTCACCGGGAGAGGCCGTATCATTCCAGGTCACGAGCCCCCGCCAAAACAGTGGCCGCTTGGAACATACAGTCATTGAAACCACGGCAGGCTCTCTCTACGCTTATGGCCTCTCGCTCTATGTAACGCTCTCTCAATATCGATATGCGCCGACCCAAGCGAACACGGACGGGCTTGCCCATCGTCGCCTGCCAGACCCGTCAAACCTCTCAAATCGCACCCTGTCATTCACTCCAAGCCTTGCCCAACGGTCCGATACGTTCAACCGGCCGACAGACGGAAGCTCGACCGATCGGTTTCTCGTCATCGACTATCAGCTACTGCAACAGACCGCGCCAGCAGCAGCAGCAGCAACCACCACCACCGAGCAACCTGCGCCTCAGGGGGAACGGGCCGCACAGACTCGCGAGCCTCTCGCGGGAGTCACGCCACCAGACAATCCATCCCGCACTGCAGCCCCCCTGGCTCAGCGTGAAGCGGAAATTCGCACGTTGAAAGATCTCGTCGTGAAGAAAGACTTGGAGCTGGAAACTATCAGGAAGGAACTGCAATCAATTCGGAAACAGCTCGACAACCAGAAGCGAAAAACCTCACCGTTAAGACCTCAGCAGGCAGCCCCCTACGAATTCCGGTAGCCATTGGTGATCGGCATCCGCCGATCCTTGCCCAGAGCCCGATGCGTGATCTTGATCCCGATCGGCGCCTGCCGGCGCTTGTACTCGCTGCCATCCACCAGCGCAATCACACGGGCCACCGTCGCCCGGTCATACCCCGCTTCAACGATCTCTTCAAGCGACCGGTCTTCTTCCACATAAGCCTGGAGAATGGGATCTAAGATCTCATAGGGAGGCAGTGAGTCTTCATCCTTTTGATTGGGCCTCAGCTCGGCGGTCGGCGGCCGATCGAGCGTCCGTTTGGGAATCATCGGGGTTGCGCCACGGCGATTGCGCAGTTTCGCCAGATCATAGACCATCGTCTTCGGCACATCTTTGATCGCGGCAAATCCGCCGGCCATATCTCCGTACAACGTGGCATAGCCCACGCTCATCTCGCTCTTATTGCCCGTGGTGAGCACCAGATGGCCGAACTTATTGGAGAAGGCCATCAGCAGGTTGCCCCGAATGCGGGCCTGGAGATTCTCCTCCGTCGTATCAGGCGCGCGGCCCTCGAACGTCTCGGCGAGCGATTGCCGATAGGTATCGAACAACGTCGTGATGGGAATCGTGCGAACGGAAATCGCAAGCCGCGCCCCCAATTCAGCCACATCCTCGTAACTGTCTTGCGACGTGTAGGGCGACGGCATGAACAGGCCCAAGACGTTCTCGGCGCCCAACGCATCGACGGCCAGCACGGCGGTCAAGGCCGAGTCCACCCCGCCGCTCAACCCGATCATGACCCGTGTAAATCCGTTCTTCCTCACATAGTCGCGCACGCCCAGCGTGAGGGCCCGATACACTTCTTCCAGTGGGTCCAGGGCCGCCACCAGATCGGGAACCGCCCGCGCGCGAACTTTCGGGACAGCCGGAAGCGACGCCACGCATATCTCTACCACCGCGGCAATCCGTCTCGGCAGGAGCTTCTTCTGGCCCTGCGTACGCCTCGCGCGCGCGACCGCCTCCATATTGAGGTCTGCCACGATGAGATCCTCTTCGAAGGCTTTCCCTCGCGCGATGACCTCGCCCTGGTGATCGAGGATCACGCTGTTCCCGTCGAAGACCAGCTCGTCCTGCCCGCCGACCAGGTTGGTGTAGGTGAGCACCACCCCGTTTTCCCTCGCGCGAGTCGCCAACATCTGCTCCCGTACCCGGCTCTTGCCCAGATGAAAGGGCGAGGCATTGATATTGACGATCACTTCGGCGCCAGCCGCTGCCTGGAACCGGGTCGGACCTTCCGGCACCCAGACGTCCTCGCAAATATTGACCCCGATCACCGTGCCGCGCAGGCGGATAAGTGGCAACCGCCGACCCGGATGAAAATAACGGCTCTCGTCGAACACGCCGTAGTTCGGCAGGTACCACTTACAATAGGTCGTGATAAGTTTCTGATCGGCGATGAACGCCGCCGCATTGTAGAGTTCGTGCGACCCGGCCGGCACGACCGACGAACGGGCCGGTTTTGGATCGATACCATCGTTCTGACTGACGTAGCCCACCACCGCGGCCAGGCCCCGGCAATGCCGGACGATTTCCTGAAGCGCGCGGCGATTGTCCGCGATAAAACGAGGCTTCAACAAGAGGTCTTCTGGCGGGTAGCCGGTGATCGCCAGCTCAGGAAATGCGACTAAATCGACCTTCGCCTTCTTCGCTTCGCGCAGCCAGGCCGTGATCCGGCGGACGTTGCCGTCCAGATCTCCGACCGTCGGATTCATCTGCACCATGGCGATACGAAACGTGCGCATAGCCCCCTTAGTGCCTGACTCGATCGGCCCGCTCTTCGATATCGCCCGCGAGGAGAATCGCCTCGGCGATCTCACGCATCGATTTCCGAAGATCCATACTTTGGCGCTGAATGAGCTTGAAGGCCTCTTCTTCCGTGAGCTTCTTCGCCCGCATGAGATAGCCCTTGGCCCGCTCCATGAGTTTCCTCACCGCCAGCGCTTCCTGCATCTCGAAGGACTTCTCGATCAGGGTCGTGTGTTCGATAGCGATGGCAGCCTGATTCGCAATGGCCTGAAGCAGCTTGACCTCTTCGCTGGTAAACACATGAGGCACGGCCGTGTAGCTATTGATCACCCCCACCGCCTTCTCCCGCACCATCATCGGGACCGAGACCATGGAGCAGAGCCCTTCCTTTTTGGCCAGATCCGGGAACATATAGTCCTGCTCTTTGGTCACGTCGGCCACAATGATCGGCCTGCGGTCTTGCACGGCGCGCCCGCTGATACTCTGCCCGACCTTGAGATTCGGCTTCCGCCGGTACTGTTCGCTCAGGCTTTGCGTCGCCTCGATCCGCAACTCTCCGCTCACCTGGTCCAGCAACATGATCGAGCAGATCTTGGAGTTCATCATTTGCGCGGTCATCGTGACCAGAAGTTGCAACACATCTTCGATCAAACGATTAGAGGCCACCGTTTCCGACACCAGCGACAGGGTCTCCACCTGCAGGGCCTTGCGTTTCATTTGATCGTAGAGCCGCGCGTTCTCAATCGCGCCACCCACTTGATTGGCAATGGTCGAGAGGAGCGCCATCTCGTCCGGCCGATAGCGCTTGGGGCGCTTGTGCTGCACATTGATCACGCCGACCACTTCTTTCTTGGCCATGATCGGCACGGAGACAAAGGCTTGATGGCGGTCTTCCGGAAGATTGTGAAAGAACTTAAAACGTGGATCGTCGCTCGCATTGCTCGGGATCACGACGCGCGTCCGCTCCTGGGCCACCCATCCGGTGATGCCTTCGCCTAGCCCGATCGTGATGCGGCCGATCAATTTCGGATGGGGATTCTTGGAGGCTCGCAGGATGAGTTCGTCCTGGCCGTCCGACAAGAGATAGAGGAGACAGGCATCCGCCTTCGTGACTTCGACGACCACTTCGACGATATGCCGGAGGACTGATTCAAGATCCAGCTGGTTGCTGATCGATTCTGTGATCCGATGGAGCACATCGACTTCGCGTGTCTTCTCTCGCAAAGCCTGTTGCAGATGAGCTACTGAGGGTGCGCGTTTAGTCGTCATGAGTCCTTACTTCCGCACACGGGTCTTTCGGCGAATCGAAGGTTTGCCTGGCCGGCTGCCACTCGGCGTCTTTCTCCCGCGGCCATGTGTAGACTGAAACCATTCGGCACAGATCTGCTGCTCGATCGGCCGAATCGTCACCTCTCCAATCCGCACAGGCCAGACCCCGATGACTTGTCCCCCGACCACCTTCTTGTCATGCTGCATCGCCTTCCAGATGGGGCCAAAGGCTGTTCGGGAGACCTGTTCGGACAAGCCGGCTCGCTGCACGAGACTTCTGATCCGATCAACCACCTCACGAGCGCAGAGCCCCATATGACAGGCCAAATCCGCTTCTTGCACCAAGCCGATCCCCACCGCTTCACCATGGATCAAACCGCGATAGCCTCCAAGCGACTCCAATGCATGACCGATCGTGTGGCCATAGTTGAGAATGCGGCGGCGATCCGCTTCCCGCTCGTCCCCGGCGACGACGTCTGCTTTGATCTCGCAGGACCGCTTAATCACATGGATGACCGGTTCGTCCGCCAGCTTCAAGATCGCTGGCATCTCCTGCTCCAAAAAAGCGAAGAACTCTTTGTCGGCGATAATACCGTACTTGATCACTTCAGCCAGACCGGCGATCCATTCGCGGCGCGGCAAAGTGCGAAGCGTGAGGGGGTCGATCAGGACGGCTCGCGGCTGGTAAAATGCCCCGATCAAATTCTTGCCCAGACGATGGTCCACACCGGTCTTGCCTCCGACGCTGGAATCGACTTGCGCAACCAACGTGGTCGGCACCTGCACAAACGGGATACCTCGTTGATAGATCGCGGCGGCAAAGCCGGTGATATCGCCGATGACCCCGCCGCCGAGGGCCAGCAAGAGGGACTGACGTTCGAACTTGTGCCGGGCCAAGACATCGAGAACCTTAGCAATGGTGCCGAGCGTCTTGGTCCGTTCTCCCGGCGGCAAGATAATCGGAGTGGGATCGTAACCGGCCTTACGAAGCGAGCGGAGGGTGCTCTGAAGATAATGGCTGGCCACATGCCGGTCCGTCACCACCCCCACCTTCGGAGAGGTGGTCAGGGCGCGGAGCCGATCGCCGACAGTGGCAAGGAGCCCGGGACAGAGCACAATGTCGTAACTCCGTTCCCCCAACGCCACCGGTATAATCTGTTTCACCACAGCCATGCTCACACGACCATTCTTCTTGAAGAGGATATCCGGAGCTCACGGCACACTTCGCCTGAGGCAATGAGGAATTGCGAAGGCTAAAATCGGCAGGATGGTATCACAACGGTGCAGAAACTAGAAGATTCTCATCTGCCTTGGTCTCAGCAGACACATGCGGGGGATCTCGTAGGGGGAGGAAACACCAACGGAACAGCCCTGTCACCGTTGCGCGATGACATCAGCGCAGGGCCAAAGGTCGGCTACTAACTCTTCACGATACTGGGCGTCAAGAAAATGAGCAGCTCCTGCTTTGCCACAGACTCGGTCTTGTTCTTGAAGAGCCATCCAATGACAGGCACGCGCGAGAGATAGGGAATACCGCCCGAACTGTTGCTCTGCGTGTCGATAAAGACCCCGCCGATCACCATGGTCTCGCCATCGCGGATGATGACCTGGGTATTGGCTTCGCGGCGATCGATACTCGGACCGGCCGGATTGCTCCTGGACCCCACCGCGTTTCTGGTTGCGCGAACCTTCAGCATGATCTGTTTGCCGACTTCCTTGGGATCACGCGAGGTGATCTGAGGGGTCACATTCAATTCCAGGTTGGCATCCACGAAGGTGGTCTGGGTCCCCTGGAGGGAGGTCGTCTGGAAAGGGATCGATTCTCCCTGTGAAATCTTGGCTTCCCGCTTGTCCAGAGTCGTCACTTTCGGCGCAGCAATGACTTTACTCAGACCAAGCATCTCGCCTGCAGACAACCGCACATCCAACAGCGCGCCTCCTCCGTCAGTCCTCCCAAACGTAAACCCTACACCGGGAGTGGACGCCAACCCGGCGACCGCCGCGGGAAGGTTCACCAGATAGTCAGTCGTTTGCCTTCCAAATGCTCCGGTCGTGCCGGTCCTGAAATTCGACACACCTTGGCCCGATCCGAGCGGATTCACATTCTGCATCCCCCACTGCACGCCGAGCGAACGGGAATAGTTCGTATCCGCCTGGACAATTCTGGCTTCGATCTGGACTTGCGGCACTTCCAGGTCCAGCCCATCGACCAGCTGCTTCATTACGCCCATCTTACTTTCCGTATCCCGGACGATCAACGCATTCGACCCCTGACTGACCTGCATCAACCCTCGCGGGCTCAAATACTGACGCAGCGCCGTCATGAGCTCCGACGCCTGCAGGTTCCTCACATAGAAGACTCGGTCCACAAGCTCTTCCGCCTTAGCCTTCGCATCCTTCGCCTGCGCTTCTTCGTTCTGTTGCTTCGCCAGGTTCGCCAGCGAATCGATCCAGATGATATTGCCCTGCCGGATCTTCCCCAATCCATTCATCTTCAAAATCATGTCGAGCGCCTGGTCCCAGGGAACACTCACGAGCTTCATCGTAACCTTGCTCTTGATCCCTTCACCGACCACCATATTAAATCCGCTCACCTCAGCAATCAGCCGCAGCACATTGCTGATCTCGGCCTGCTGAAAGTCCAACGAAATACGCCGGCCGATGTACCGGGTTTCCCCCACGACCAAATCCTCTTTCGGCGTATTTCTCTCGCTGGAATCTGCGTCGGAAATCAGCTGCACCGGTCGCGCGTAAAACTTCGTCGAAGAACGATGCACCGCAGCCACGGCTGGCTGCGCCGCCAAAGGACTCGCGCTTACTTTGGTTACTTTTCGTACCGGCCGCTCCAACGTGATCGCCTCGGCTGGAATGCTGCGGGAATACTCCGCAGCCGCACGCGCATCGCCCCCTGCATCGCCTCGAAGCGTGACAATGAGGTCCGGCCCTTGCGGTTCAAACGAGTAGCTGACCTGCCCGATCAGATCCAAGACCACGCGCATTTTGTCCGGGTGAGATCCCATGCGCACGCGCTGCAGCATCTGGTGATTCACCGGCATGATCGATTGACTGAGGGCGGACGTCAGAGAGGGAAGATCAATCACCAGACGCCGTTCATCCAGGCGCCTCACACGATGGGAGAGCTTGCCATCCCCCGAGATGACCACACGGACATCGTC
Source organism: Nitrospira lenta (assembly GCA_945905765.1). Classification (GTDB taxonomy): domain Bacteria; phylum Nitrospirota; class Nitrospiria; order Nitrospirales; family Nitrospiraceae; genus Palsa-1315. Next base: position 42,141 of record CAMDPZ010000005.1, on the reverse strand, counting down.
AATCCCCCGTTGCACATCGATGCGCGTCAGCGTCTTCGCCAACGGTTCCTCGGCTCGCGAGGAGAGGCCTGAATCGACACCAGGCAAATCGGCTGCCTCCGTCGAAGCCATGGCCATCGGGAGACTGAGCGCTCCCGCCACCGAAAGGAGACGAACCAACGTCGTTGTCTGTGTCAGCTTAGGTGTCATTCTGCACTCTCTTTCGGGTGAAGGAGCTTGACGTATTCCCGCTCCTGCTTGCTCCCATACACATCGGTGAACCGTTCTTGCACGACAATACCTTTTTCAGTCACATCACTCACAACGCCATTATTAGGACCGATACGCGTGCCTCGACGCACCGTATAGCCATTCCCATCCGGCGTCTGAACCATCGCCGCGTAGCCATAGGCGCCCCAAACCACCGCGATCAAGTTCATCTCCGTGAGCCCAACCCGTTGGAGCGGAGGCAATGTGGGGTCAACCGGTCCGAGACTCAACTGCTGCAGGACCGGCTCAAAAGGATCGCGCCGCCCTGAAGGATCATATAAATGGGCGCCCACTGGCTCCACAATCGAATTCGGCGCAACCTGTTGCGACTTCTCCTCAACGGCTGCCTCGGCAACTGGTGGCGTCGACATCGGCTTCAGCACCTCAGCCAGAGAGGGCATTTTTAACGAATCCTGCCGCAAGGGGTTCATCTGCCTGGCGCGAGCGCCCATCCCTCCCTCGGCACAAACCAGCCCTGCCGCATCAAGCAGACAGACCGACCCGACGAGAATTATCGTTGCCGTCCTCACGGTCAACCTCCGGTGTTTACGAATGGCATTCATCGCTCATGGCCTCACAGCTACGACATACTCTGCGCACTATTTCTTCTGCGGAACAGCCGGAATCGCCGGAGACACCACCGCCAACTTGGCCTCCTGGGGGGCCGCATAAGCGACAAGGTCGAAGACGGTCTGCGTGACGATCCGGCCCTTCTCAAACTTGGGGGATCCCATCTTGAGGCCGGACACGGTCACGATCCGAGGCAACGCATTGATCCGGTCAAAAAACAAGGCGGCGGTATGGTAGCCACCGGAAACCTCGACGTTCACCGGCATGCGGACGAAGAGCTTGGAAGGATCCTCACTCTTGGCGCTCGGTTTCCAGAGCTTAATATCGAGTCCAAGACGGAGCCCGAAGTCTGAGACCTGCTTGAGCAACATGACCGCCTCCTCTTCGGGCGGCAGCCGTTCCTTCTTCTTCGCGAGCTCAATCTCCAGCTGCGTATTGGCGGCAATGAGTTCATCGAGGTGTTTGACTTTAATGCTCAACAGTTGAATCTCGCTATCGAGTGTGCCGATCGTCCCCTGCAGCCCCGCGATTTCCGAAGATTTCGGCTCGGCCACATAATAGTAAAATCCCGCGAGTATCCCCCCGAGCACCATCAACAGCAGCCCGACCTTCTGCAGCAAGGGGATAGACCGCAAGACATCCAGATTGATAGCAGGCAAATGCATCATTCTTAACCTTTAAGGCGGAAGCCCAGTTTGAACTGATAGATATTCAGCTGGCTCTCCACCGCCGCGCGGCTTTCCTGAAGATTGATATCGGTAAAATAATCGGTCTTGCGCAGGTTGTTCACGAACTCCACCACATCGTCATTGGTCGCCGCGCGACCCTCAAGATCGATGTCGTTCCCGGTGACGGCGATTCTCACCAGCCACACTTTGAGCGGCTCCAGGCTCTGGCTGACATGGTCGAGCACCTTCACGGGGCCGACGCGCGACTTTTCCAACTGGTCGATAATGCGATTCTTGTCTTCCAGGACTTTCTTCCGGCTTTCAAAGTCTGACACCTGCTTCACTTGGTCCTTCAACTGCGCGACCTGCTTCTCCTTGTCGAGCTTTTCCGTCTGCCGCGCCTCGATTTCCTCATTGAGCGCTGCCGCATACCACCAGCAGCCTGCCAGCGTGATGAGCAGCAACCCCACGCCCAAGAGCGCCTGCGCTCTCACGTCGTACTGGGGCTTCGCCCGATGTCCCTTCGGCCCCGGCAATAAGTTAATGCGAATCATCGATCCCCTACCGATCTCAGGGCTAACCCGACCCCTACGGCAGCCAGCGGAGCCAGCGCAGCCAAGGCCTCCTGATCGAACTCGCTCCCCGAGATATCGATTTCTCCGAACGGATTCGCCACCTCGACGACCGCCGACATGCGATCTCTCAACTGCGAGACCAGCCCCTTGACCTGAGCGCCGCCTCCGCACAAGAGCACATGCTGCACGTCCGCATCCAAGGTGGTGGTCTTGAAATAATCGATGGTGCGCGCAATCTCCGACGCGACTTCGTCATTCACGCTATCGAGGACCGTCGCCACCGCGACCTGACTCGTCTCCGCCGCCTGCTCGTTTTTCTTGGCTTCTTCCGCCTCTTCATACGACAGGCCTGTTTCACGTTGAATGGCTTCCGTATAGCGATTCCCGCCGATGGGAATATCGCGCGTAAACAACGACGCGCCACCTCGGACAATGTTGACATTCATCACGCTGGCCCCGATGTTCACGAGCGCCGTGGTCTCGTCCTGCGAGACGGGATAGTTGATCGCATGCATGTTTTCCATTGCGAAGGCGTCCACGTCCATCACGAGTGGAAACAGGCCAGCCCCCTTGACCAGCTCCGTCAGCTCGTTGATCTTGTCCTTCTTCGCCGCCACGAGAATGATCGACATCTCGCCAGGAACATCGCCCTCGGCCTCGGTCGCATGCAGCACACTGAAATCGATGTTCACCTCATTAATATCGAAGGGGATGTACTGCTCAGCGGCAAGCTTCACCTGCCCTTCCAACTCCTCTTCCGGCATCAGCGGCAAGCTGATCTTTTTGATGATGACCGCATGGCCGGAGATCGAAACTGCGACTTGCTTCACCTTAACGTTCGTCTCTTCGAACAATTCCTTGATCGCCGACACCACCCGCCCTTCATCCATCACCGTGCCATCGACGATGACTTCCGGCTCAAGCGGTTTAAAGCCAAACTTCTGAAGAATGTACCGCCCCCGGCTTTCCTTCAACTGCACGAGCTTAATCCCGCTCGACCCGATATCCAGCCCGACAAGCTGGCGCTTCGGGGTAAACATCGAGAAGAGGTCGGTTTCGGCCAAACCTTTGAACGACGTAAAAGGACTCAACATTGGTGCCTCTGCATGACCAGGGCTGCCCCTGAAAAACACATCACGACATTGCGCAAAGGGCCACGAAGCCACCTGCTTGCCCCGCACGCACAAACCCCGCTTGCGTATTGACGATTCTTCTCATACACAGGTCAAGTATAGTCCAGATGCCCCACCTGTCAAGAAAATGGACTTTACTGTATTAGACAAGCAACCAGGCTGCGCCAAAGCGCCTGGCAGAGAAACTGCGATGGCAGAATGTGAGGGTTGCTACTTATTGATGTCGCGATGGGTGATCGTCGCGTGATAGCCGATTGCCGCGAAGCTCTCCTGAAGCCGTCCGGCAATCGCCACCGACCGGTGCCGGCCGCCGGTGCAGCCAATCCCGACATTCACATAGCTGCGGCGTTCTCGCTCGAAGAGGGGCACGAGAAACTTAAAAAGGCCCTCAAGTTGCCCGATGAAAGCGACCGCGTCAGGATCGGTCAGCACATAACTCCGCACTTTCGGGTCTTCCCCGGTCAAGGGCTTGAGGTCGGGCACGAAGAAGGGATTCTGTAAAAACCTGACATCAAACAGGAGGTCGATATCGTACGGCACACCGAATTTGAAGCCAAACGTGACCAGCGAGATCGTCAACCGGCGAGGCGTCCCCTCCTGCCCGAACCGCTTGGCCAACAGCTCTCGCAGTTCATGCACCGTCAAATCGGAGGTATCAATGATACGGTCGGCATGGCGGCGCAAGTCGGCCAGATGTTCCTTCTCGAAACGCACCCCTTCCAGCATGGGGAGATGCGGCAGCAACGGATGGGGCCTCCGAGACTCCGAGAAACGCCGAACCAGCACCTCTTCGCGCGCCTCGAAAAACATCAACTCCACCGAATGGCCCAGGGCCTTGACCTGCTCAAGAATCCCCACGAGATCAGAAAAAAATACGCGCTCCCGGACATCGATGCCGAGCGCGACATTCTTAATCTCGCCCCCCTGCTGATGGCACAACTCGACAAACGTCGGCAGCAGCGCCGGAGGCAAATTGTCGATGCAGAAGTATCCGGCATCCTCGAAACATTTGAGGGCATGCGACTTTCCTGAACCGGAAAGACCGCTGATCACGACTAGCTTGAGTCCGGCCATGCGAACCTACCCCTTACGACGGATCGATCAACACCATGCGATCGCGGCCGACACGTTGCAGGATCTGCAATTTCCCCGATGAACGCAGCGTAAAGACCAGCAGCGAACCGGGCAGAGGATCCAGCCGGCGCTTCGCCTCCTCCAGCGTCAACACCGCCCTCGCGGGACGAACGACCTCCAGCTCCGGCTCTGTCTCTTCCTGAGGCGCAGAGGGGCGCACCGCCTTGCGCGCTAATTTCTTGACCGACGCCTTATGATCGGCCTGGCGCTCCTTGTGCTTACGGATCTGCGCGGCCAGCCTGGTCACCAGCTGATCGATCGTCGCATACATTTCCGGCGTCGTCGCTTTCGCCTGAATCCGGCGCCCCTGCACCGCACAGACCACCTCTGCCGCATGTTGCAGCTTGCTCACGCTCAAGATGACTTCCAGATGGCTCAGCTTCACGTCATATCGCGCCAGCCGCTCAAACCGTTTTTCGACATGCGCCTTGAGGGCCGGCGTCACCACGAGATGTCGTCCTGTAATTTTCATCGGCATTGATCCTTTCATGCTCACAATCATCGGCCGTGCGACGCGCCCCCGACGATGCGCATCGCATCTGACAACCATCACAGAGGGGAAAACGACAAACCCTGGCGTGAACGCGCGGGGTGAAGGGAACGGGCTTAAAAAAATCGCTTTCGCTGGGTGGCCGATGGGATATGCTCCTCCGCCCGGTACTTGGCCACCGTCCGCCGCGCAATCACCACCTGCTTCGTGAGTAACCGTGCCGCAATCTCTTCATCTTTCAGGGGATGGGCAGGATCCTCCTCCGCCACCATAATCCGGATCATCTCCCGGACCGTCACGGACGACATCATGTCGGAGGGCTGATCCGCTCGCTGCAAGCCTGCATTGAAAAAGAACTTCAGCTCCAGCATGCCCTGAGGACAATACATATACTTGTTTGCCGTCACGCGGCTGATGGTCGATTCGTGCATCCCGATATCCTCAGCCACCTGCTTGAGGACCAGCGGCTTGAGGTGTTGCACGCCCTTCTCGAAGAATTGCTCCTGAAACTTCACGATACTCGACACCACCTTCACGATGGTCTTATTCCGCTGTTCGATGCTGCGAATGACCCATTGGGCGGCGCGCAACTTCTCATCCAGGTAGGCCTTCGTCTCCCCCGACTCGCTCTCGCCCGCCCCCATCAATTGCTTATAGTAGGGGCTGATCCGCATCCGTGGGAGCCCGTCATCGTTCAGGAGCACCACCCACTCGCCTTCGTTTTTGACGACGAACACGTCTGGCACAATCACATAGTTCTGGGTATTGGAAAATGGCCGGCCCGGCTTCGGCTCAAGCACCTCGATGACCTTCGTGGCCTGAAAGACCTCTTCCACCGTGACGTCTAAGGCTTTGGCGATCCTCGCATACTGTTTCTTCTCAAGATCCTTGAGGTGATGCTGCACGATGGCTTCAACGATCGACCCCTTCAAGGCGCCTGGCCGAGCCCCCAATGACCCCATGGGGCTCTTTCCCAAATGCCCGATTTGCAAGAGCAGGCATTCCGCAAGGTCGCGGGCCGCCACGCCAGTCGGATCGAAGCTCTGCACATCTTTCAGGACCGATTCCGCCTCGACTTCCGTAAAATCGGTTCCGCTCACCATCTCCGCAAGAGACATGCGCAGATATCCGTCATCGTCGAGATTTCCGATAATCGACCGTCCGATCGCCTTTTCACGTTCCGATAACCCGGAAAACGACAACTGCCAAAGGAGATGGTCCTCCAACGACGCCGCTTTCGCCATGGTTTGTTCGTAGGAAGGAAACTCGTCCTGCGAGGACGAGGAAGACTCAGATCCGCCGATCCGGCGATCGCTCCCGAAATACTCTTCCCAGCCAGCGGCCGAAGCCTCATCCGGCGTGTCGCGCTCTTCCAGAGTCGACGCCCCCGCCTCTTCCGAGTCGCTGCTCGCGGACGCCGCCTCTTCCTCGGCCTTTTCCTCGACGCTGCTGGATTCACTATCCTCCGCCTCAGCCGGGAGCTCCTCCAGGAGCGGGTTCTCCATCAAGTGCTGGGTCAAGCTCTGCTGGAGCTCGAGCCGCGACAATTGCAACAGCTTGATCGCCTGCTGCAATTGCGGGGTCATGATGAGCTTTTGGCTCAGCCTGAGATCGAGCCTGAGCTTCATACGAACATACCTTCACGCGTCATAGCTTAAAGCGATCCCCCAGATAGATGGCCCGAGCCCGTTCGCTCTTGACGATCGATTCGGGAGATCCGGCCTCGAGAATCAATCCTTCGTTGATGATATACGCGCGATCCGTGATCGAGAGCGTTTCCTGAACATTGTGATCGGTGATCAAAATGCCGATGCCCTTTTCCTTCAAACGGATGATGATGTGCTGAATGTCCGCCACGGCAATCGGGTCGATCCCGGCGAAAGGCTCGTCCAGCAACATAAATGACGGCTTGGTTGCCAGCGCCCTGGTAATTTCCAATCGCCGGCGTTCGCCGCCTGACAGCGCATAGGCCATGCTCGTTTTGATGTGGCTGAGATCCAGCTCTTTGAGCAGGGCATCGGCCCGTTCACGCCGCTCTGTCCGAGAGTAGTCCAGCGTTTCAAGAATTGCCAGAATATTGTCTTCCACCGACAACCGTCGAAACACCGAGGATTCTTGCGGGAGATAGCCAATCCCCTTGCGGGCGCGCCGATACATCGGCAGATCCGTGATCGCCTCGTCGTCGAGTGAGATCTGTCCTTCGTCTGGCTTGCACAAACCAACAATCATATCGAAAATCGTGGTCTTCCCCGCCCCGTTCGGGCCCAGCAGCCCCACGACTTCCCCGGCGCGGACATCAATCGAGACGCCCTTCACGACTTTGCGGGCACGAAAACTTTTCACCAGCCCCGTCGCACGCAAACCCGCACCGCCGACCGTATTCACCGGAGAGCCAGTTGCCGCCATCGTCCCCTGCACCGTCTCACTCACTTGGCCGCCTCCCCCTCAGACTCGAGCCGCACATGCGAGTTTCCTTCCACCACGCTCCGGTCCTCCGCGAGAAACATCGTGATTTGCCTGCCACTGACCCTCGTGCCCTTATCCCAGGCCACCGGGTCGCCGGTCAGCACAAGCTTATCGCCATCCTGATAATAGATGGCCTTTTCGCAAGTCGCGCTCCCGGATTCTTTCTTGATTTTCACTCGCCCGGTCGCCTCGATTTGATTGATCGAACGGTTCGACACCGCCGGCATGGCATCAGGCCCTTTCGACGGTGCGGTGCCAGTGGCAGCCCCACGCCCATTCTTATCGACGCTGGCAGGCGCATCTTGCCCGCCAAACATGACCACCATCCGATCCGAATGGACAATCAGCGCTCCACGAATCAGCACCACCGCCCCTTCGAAGACAGCCTGGTTATCCTGATTTTTCACGGTCATTTTCTTGGAGGTAATGGTCGTGCTCGCCGCTGGCGCTGGCGCAGCCCCGCCCTTGGACGGCGGCATATCAGCCGACTGGCTCAATGAGACCACAGCAAACGGGCACAAGTTAAGAAGCAGGAGCCAAATCCACATGTACATCCTCAAGTACTTCAAATTCCTCTGTATCCAAATGGCCCAGCAAGCCGCGCCCCGTCACCACTAAGCCATGCCCCACGATACGGACCGGATCCTTTGTGCGGATCTCTCGTGCCTTGTCAGTCCAAGCCAGATGGTTTGTGTAAATCACATAGCCGCTTTCGATATGCACTACAAGCGGTTCCAATTTATTGGATAACACAAAGTCCTTGGTCTCCGTGTTCAAGACTCCGTCATCGCCGGTTACCGTCAATTCTTTCCCCTGACGACCGAACAACGTAACCGCCACGACCTTCAGCATCGTTTTTTTATCTTGTTCAAAGAGCCGAGCCTCCGCCGCCTCCACCTGCCATTGCACCACGTCACCCTTTGCTTGCGTAAAGGTAAACTGTGAAATCGTGGCATCAGAGCTATCCATGGAGCCAGGCGCCGTCGCAGTCGGAGGAGGAACGGCGGTTGAATTAGTCATGAGGAGATACGCCAGAAAACAGGCCAACACCACACTGAGCGCTAACAAACCGCGCCTGACTAAGCGTTGCCACACTATGTGCGTGATTCCTTTTCCACGTAGCAGAAACGAGATTGGCACGATAGTAGCATGGGCTCAAAACCAAGTAAACTCATCCCGGAACATCCGGGATGAGTTTGCTCGATCAAGAGAAAGAAAAGACTTGTATGGAATCGTCGAAACGAGAGGACGACGTCGCACGCGCGACTAGATCTCCTCGACAGGAGACCTAGTCGGCAGTGGGACTCGCAGGAACTGCTTCCGTAGAAACTGACTTCTGCGCCGGCACCGCATCAGGGCGCGTCACGAGTTCGATCGCGACCATCTTCGCCGCATCGCCGATACGGCGGCGCGTCTTAACGGTCCTCGTATAGCCGCCGGTACGGTCTTTGAACCGGGCCGCAACATCGCTGAATAGTTTCGAGACGACGTCCTTGCTCCGGATAAAGGCAAGCGCCTGCCGCCGAGCCGGCAAGGACCCTTCTTTACCGAGCGTGATCATCCGATCCGTGAACCCACGGATTTCCTTCGCCTTCGCCTCAGTCGTCTCGATCCGCTCATGCTCGAGCAGAGACGTCACGAGACTCCGGAATAGAGCCCATCGGTGCTTCGTCTTTCGTCCAAGCTGTCTGCCATTTTTTCTGTGACGCACGGGTAGCCTCTTGTTTCGTTACTCGCTCTTCGGATTACCGCTAGTGGATTGCACCGCGTCCAACTTGACGCCGAGCCCCAGGCCCATTTCCGTCAGGATCTCTTTAATTTCGTTCAGCGACTTCTTGCCGAAATTCTTCGTCCGCAACATCTCGCCCTCGGTCTTCTGGACCAAGTCGGCGATGGTCTTGATGTTCGCGTTCTTCAAGCAATTTGCGGCGCGAACCGACAACTCCAACTCATTCACACTGCGGAACAGATGCTTATTGACCTCGCGTTGCGCCTCATCGCTCCCCAGATCCGCGCGTCCCTCGACTCGCTCGTCGGCGTTGATGAAGATATCCACATGGTCGCGCATAATGCCGGCGGCCGTGGACAGGGCATCCCGCGGAGAGATGGTGCCATCCGTCCAGATTTCCAAGGTCAACTTATCATAGTCGGTCATGCGTCCGACACGGGCATTTTCCACATGGAAATTCACGCGCTTGATCGGTGAGAACACCGAATCGATGGCGATGACCCCGATGGGCAGCCCCTCTTCTTTATTCCGCTCAGCGGGCACATAGCCCCGCCCATGCTTGACCGTCATTTCCATATCGAACAAGGAATCCTTGTCCAAGGTTGCGATATGGAGGTTCGGCGTCAGGATGGTCACGTCTGCATCATGAATAATGTCGGACCCCTTGGCTTCGCCTGGGCCCTTCTTCTTCAGACGGAGCGTCTTGGGCTTATCGGTATGGACCGCGAGCCGCAATCCCTTAACGTTCAAAATGATAGAGGTCACATCCTCCGTGACACCGGGAATCGTGGAGAACTCGTGCAGCACCCCTTCGATCTTCACGGTGGTCACAGCCGCGCCGGTCAGCGACGACAGCAACACACGTCGCAAGGCGTTGCCGACAGTCGTCCCGAACCCACGCTCATAGGCCTCCGTCGTAAACCGGCCGAACGTTTGAGTCTGGGTATCCTTATCGACTTCCACCCGCATCGGGATCTGAAAGTCTTTCATCGCTTTAATCATGACTCCCCCTTCATCTCATCGAGTAGCCAGTCGCTGCATGGCGCCCGCGCACCACAGAGACCAGCCCCCGCGCCCAAATCCACACGTACTACCTGGAATACAACTCCACCACCATCTGCTCATTGACCGGCAACGAAATCTGATCCTTCGTCGGCAACGCACGGACCACGCCTTTGAAGGCCGTCTTGTCCAGCTCCAGCCACTCAGGAATGCCTCGTCCATCCACCGCCTCTAGGGCCGCCTGGATCGAGATCAAATTGCGGCTCCGTTCACGAATGCTGATGATATCGCCGGCTTTGACCTGCGCACCCGGCACATTAATCTTTCTGCCGTTCATGGTCAAATGCCCGTGGCTCACCAGCTGCCTGGCCTCTTTCCGTGAGGCGCCAAAACCTAACCGATAGGCCACATTGTCCAACCGGCATTCCAGCAAGCGCAAGAGCACTTCGCCGGTGATGCCGGATTGGCTTTCCGCGCGCTCGAACAGACCGCGGAACTGGCACTCCATCAAACCGTAAATCCTGCGCAGCTTCTGCTTCTCTCTAAGCTGAGTGCTGTATTCTGAGTTTCTCGGGCGCTTTTGTCCGTGCTGTCCAGGAGGATAGCTTCGCCGCTCGATGGCGCACTTCGCCGTCATACAGCGCGAGCCTTTCAGGAATAATTTTTCACCCTCTCGTCGACACAACCGACAGACGGGACCGCGATACTTTGCCACTGCTCTACCTCCGGTTACCGGACATCACCACAGGGGTGCGCCCAACAATTCTCGTGTATTCAACGCTCCGACGTGCGCCCCTAGACGCGCCGCCGCTTAGGAGGACGGCATCCGTTGTGCGGAATCGGGGTTACATCGCGAATCATATTGATCCGCATGCCCGCGGCCTGGATAGACCGAATCGCCGACTCACGACCGGACCCCGGCCCATTCACATAAACATCCACTTGACGCATCCCGCTCTCCATCGCTTTGCGCGCGGCAGCTTCGCCCGCCCGCTGCGCCGCAAAGGGCGTGCTCTTGCGCGAGCCCTTGAACCCTTGGTTCCCTGAGCTGGCCCACACGATCGTGTTGCCGCTCATGTCGGTGATGGTGACGATCGTGTTATTGAAGGAGGCCTGAACATGGGCCACCCCGCTTTGCACGATCCGGCGCTCTTTTTTCTTCCCTTTTTTGACGCTCATACAGGCTCCCTACTCAAGTAACGGTCACGCACTACGTTTAACGTGTAGGCGGTTTCGGTTTGCTGCCCACCCCGGAACGACGGCCTTTTCTCGTCCGCGCATTCGTCTTGGTCCGCTGGCCACGAACCGGCAACCCTTTCCGATGGCGCAGACCGCGGTAGGTGCCGCTATCAATCAGCCGCTTGATGTTCATCGAGAAGGTTTTTCTCAGATCGCCTTCGACCTGATAGCTCTCCTGAATGATTTCTCTGATCTTGACGATATGATCTTCGGTTAAATCCTTGACGCGAATGGCGCCATCGATCCCCGCCTTGCCCAGGATCTTGAGCGCGGCTGCGCGCCCAATGCCATAGACGTAAGTCAGGCCGATATCCGCCCGCTTGTCCTTCGGTAAGTCCACTCCAGAAATACGAGCCATAGTTCCTCCTACCCTCTCCCTCTACGTTCTCACAGGCCGTGGCTTGGCGAGCCTCAATTGCGCGCATCGAACGAGCGCCGTTTCATCGCGCGCGTTCTGCGAGCACGGAGGCCACATAACCCCCGGCCGCCTTCTATCCTTGGCGCTGCTTGTGACGTGGATTCTCACAGAGAATTCGCACCACGCCCTTGCGGCGAACCACTTTACATTTGGCACAGATCGGCTTGACGGATGATTTCACTTTCATATCTGTTTCGCGCTCCTACTTAAACCGATAGGTGATGCGCCCGCGAGTCAAATCATACGGAGAGAGCTCAACGGTCACCTTATCGCCAGGAAGAATACGGATAAAATGCATGCGCATTTTTCCTGAAATGTGTGCAAGGATTTTATGGCCATTGTCCAACGAGACCCGAAACATTGCATTCGGTAACGTTTCGTTCACCGTGCCTTGTATTTCAATTACATCTTCTTTCGGCACGTACCTCTATCCTTTCTGCCCCAACCCCACCAACACTTACAACTGACTCAAGATACGCGGAGGCCCACTCGGCTGAATCGCAATCGTATGCTCAAAATGCGCCGAGAGACTTCCGTCGACCGTCACAGCAGTCCACCGATCTTCCAGAACTTTGACGGCCGCCTTGCCCACATTGACCATCGGCTCGATCGCCAGGACCATCCCTGCCTGCAGCCGAGGGCCCTGACCAGGCTTCCCGTAGTTCGGCACCTGCGGCTCTTCATGCAACTGACGACCAATGCCGTGACCGACGAACTCTGTCACGACCGAGTAGCCAGCCGACTCCACATGCTGCTGAATCGCATGCGAAATGTCTGAAAGCCGATGCCCCACCACCGCCTGCTTGATCCCGAGGTACATCGCCTCTTCGGTCACTCGAACCAGGTGGGCATTGCGTTCGCTTCCCTGCCCCACCACCACCGTGACCGCTGAGTCTCCGTAAAACCCCTCTACGATCGCGCCAAGATCGAGCCCGATAATATCCCCCTCCTTCAGCACTCGCTTGGAGGGAATCCCGTGCACGACCTGCTCATTCACCGATGCGCACAGGGTCTTGGGATAACTGCGATATCCCTTAAAGGCCGGTCGCGCCCCACGAGCCCGAATCTCTTGCTCCGCCAACCGGTCCAGCTCATCGGTCGTAATCCCGGGCTGGACAGCGCTCTTCAACACTTCTAACGTCTCAGCAACCACCCGTGACGCCCGGGCCATCACCGCAATCTCATCCACCGTCTTGAGAATGATCATCTCAACTGGTACGGCGCCAACACCTGCGAGAGATGCTGAAAGACCACATCCACGGCGCCAGAGGCGTCCAGCGACGACAACAACTGCCGCTCGTCATAATACCGCACTAGCGGGGCCGTTTGCTCGTCGTATACTTTCAACCGCGTCTCGATCGCCTCGCGCTGGTCATCGCTGCGCTGCACGAGCGATTCGCCGCAACGATCGCAAATCCCGTCGGCCTTGGGCTTGGCAAAGTCCACATGGAACGTCGCCTGGCATTTCGGGCAGCTCCTCCGCCCACTCAAACGCCGCACCACGTCTTCCCGTGACACCTGAAAATTCACGACCCGATCAAGGGCCATGGCTTTCGACGCGAGCGCCTCCCCCAACTCTTCCGCCTGCGGAACGGTCCTGGGAAATCCATCCAGAACGAATCCCGCAGCGCAGCTGGGATCAGCTAACTTCTCCCGCACTAGCCCGATCACCACGGCATCAGGAACCAGCTTTCCCTGATCCATGTAGCTCTTCGCTTCGAGCCCCAACGGCGTCTTCGTACGAACCGCCTCGCGGAGAAGATCACCGGTCGAAATCTTCGCCACTCGATGCTGCGCCGCAATCCGCTCAGCCTGGGTACCCTTGCCGACGCCTGGTGCGCCCAGAAATACCACACGCATGGATCCTCCTACCCGTTCCGCCCACGGAGGGGAGCCATGCCCTTGCCGAGAAATCCTTCGTAATTACGCATCAACATATGCGACTCAATCTGCTGCGCCGTATCCAAACCGACCCCGATCACGATCAGCAACGAGGTCCCGCCGAAATAGAACGGCACATTCAGCTTATAGATCAAAAACTCCGGGATCACACAGACGATCGCGAGGTAAATCGATCCGGCAAACGTAATGCGCGTCAACACTTTGTAAATGTAATCGGACGTCCTGACTCCAGGCCGAATCCCGGGGATAAACCCCCCGTACTTCTTCATGTTGTCTGCCATGTCCACCGGGTTCAAGACCACGGCCGTATAGAAAAAGCAGAAAAACAGAATCAGACCGACATACATCAAGGTGTACAGCAGCGAACCAGGCGCGAGCTGCGCGCCAAAGGCTTTCACCCACGGCGTTTCAAAAAAACCGGCAATCGTCGCCGGGAACGCAATAATCGAAGACGCGAAAATCGGCGGGATCACTCCTGCCGTATTAATTTTCAACGGGATATGGGTACTCTGTCCACCGAAAACACGTCGCCCAATGACCCGCTTCGCATACTGCACCGGCACTTTTCTGCGTCCGCTCTCCAGAAAGACAATGGCCGCTACGACGACAACCATGAGGAGCGCCAGCGCCATCAGCAGGACGAAGCTTAACTGCCCGACCTTGTACAAATCAAATGTCTGGACGACCGCAGCGGGCAAGCGTGCCACAATTCCCGCGAAAATGATCAACGAGATACCGTTTCCGATACCTCGTTCGGTGATCTGCTCACCCAGCCACATCAAGAAGCCCGTCCCGGCGGTCAAGGTGATGACCGTCATCAGACGGAATCCCCACCCTGCGCTCATCACGAAGGCGCCTTGATTCATCTGCTCGAGACCCACGGCGATTCCAAAGCCCTGAATCACCGCAATACCGATCGTCCCGAACCGAGTATATTGAATAATCTTTTTTCGTCCGCGCTCGCCCTCTTTGGCCAACTTCGAGAGGTGCGGAACGACCACGGTCAGAAGCTGAAGAATAATCGACGCGCTGATGTAGGGCATAATGCCCAAGGCTAAAATCGTCAGACGCGAGAGTGATCCGCCTGAGAAAATATCCAAAAATCCGAGCAGCGCGCCGCCCTGCTTTTGAAGAAACTCGGAGAGGGCCTCGCCATTGATTCCAGGCGTAGGGATATGCGCCCCGATCCGATACACCACCAGCATCCCCATGGTAAAGAGGATGCGCGTGCGCAGCTCAGGAATTTTGAAAATATTCTGAAAACTGGTCAGGAGCCTCTCAAACACCGGGGATGACCTCGACTCTCCCTCCAGCTGCTTGAATCTTTGCTTCTGCGGACTTACTGAACTTGTGCGCCTGCACCACGATCGCCTTGGTCAGATCGCCGTTTCCAAGAATCTTGATCGGCAACGTCTTACGCTTGACTAAGCCTGCATCGACCAGCGCCTGCGGCGTAATGGTGCCGGAGACCGTCATTTCACCCAAGCTGCTCAGGTTGACGATCGAGTATTCTTTGCGGAATATGTTCGTAAAGCCATGCTTCGGCACGCGGCGGATCAGCGACATCTGGCCGCCTTCGAATCCACCAGCCTGTCGGCTACGACCACCGGATCTGGCTAACAGACCCTTGTGACCCTTACCCGCTGTCTTCCCATGGCCGGAACCAGGTCCACGGCCGATACGCTTGCGCTTTTTTCTGGATCCTTTTGCAGGACCGAGCTCATGTAAGTTCATTGTGGCTGCACTTCCAATAGATATCCAACTTTGTCAATCATCCCCCGCACTTGAGGCGTATTGGGACGAATAACGGTTTGCCTAATCTTCCTCAAACCGAGGCCGCACAACACCAGGCGATGCTTTTGCGGCGTCCCAATCGGGCTCCGTCGCAACGTAATCACAAACCCTTTTTTCGTGACCTTGGGAATCTTCGGTGTAGGCATTAGGCACTCACCCTGTTCTGCGCGTCACCCACTGCGCTCCGGCGCATCTTCAGCACGTCTTCGGCATTTCTGAGCTGACAGAGGCCGTTGAGCGTCGCCCGCACGACATTGAATGGATTGCCACGGCCCAGGGTCTTGGCGATGACGTTATGCACGCCCACGACTTCCACGACCGCACGGACAGCGCCACCGGCGATAATACCCGTACCTTTTTTCGCGGGCTTCAAGAGGACATGCTCGGCGCCGAACAGCCCGTCAACCTCGTGCGCGATCGTTCCAGACGTGAGGGCGACATGGACCAGGTTCTTCTTCGCCTGCTCAACCGCCTTCGCAATCGCGACGGGCACTTCAGCCGCCTTGCCTTTTCCGATGCCAACCCACCCCTGTCCATCTCCGACAACAACCAGCGCGCAGAAGTTGAACCGCTTTCCGCCCTTGACGACCTTCGCGACGCGATTGATAAAGACGACTTTGTCTTTCAGGCTTAATTCATCTGGATTAACTCGCACGTAACGTCTCTCCTCTTTGTTCCCCTCGCTCCACTACCATCACGGAATCGAGGTGCGACCTAGAACTGCAGACCGCCTTCACGCGATGCCTCGGCCAGCGCTTTCACGCGCCCATGATACATCCGACCACCACGGTCGAACACCACGGTCTGAACCTTCGCGGCCTTGGCCCGTTCGGCCAATAATTTCCCAACTGCCTTTGCGCCTTCGATGCTGCCCGTAGACTTCACCGACGTGCGCAGAGACTTGTCCAGGGAAGACGCCGCTGCCAGCGTCGCCCCCTTGAGGTCGTCAATAATCTGGGCATAGATGTGAGAGCTGCTGCGAAACACGTTGAGACGTGGCCGCTCGGCCGTTCCTACGACCCGCTTCCGCACCCGCTGCTTCCGACGTGTTAACTGTTCTGCTTTATCTGCGCTATTCATGGATCACCTTACTTCCCTGTCTTTCCAGCCTTCTTACGCAACACTTCCCCGACATAACGAACGCCTTTTTGCTTATAGACGTCAGGCGGCTTGATCGCGCGCAAGTTTGCGGCGACCTGCCCCACCAATCGCTTATCGGTTCCCTTCACATTGATCAACGTCTGCTTGTCCACCTTCACGTCGATCCCGACCGGGAGCGGGTACAGGACCGGGTTGATATAGCCCACGTTAAAGCTCATCGTCCGTCCCTGCAGGGCGACTTTGTAGCCGACCCCGGTGAGCTCCAAGTTGCGCTCATAGCCCTTGGTCACACCCTGCACGATGTTGCTAAGCTCTGCGCGAGTCAATCCGTGCAATGCACGAACGTGACGGTCCTCGGACAGCCGATTGACCACAAGCACTCCATCAGAAATCGCGACTCCAAGGCCGGGAGACAAAGACCAATCGAGCTTCCCGAGCGGGCCCTTCACGGAGACGACCGGGCCGGCGACCTTGACATCCACTCCTGCTGGAATCTGGATTGGTTTCTTTCCTATGCGTGACATCGATTCCTCGTTCCTCTAACAAGCCGCCACAATAACAATCTGGTTCGTTCGTACTCTTACCAGACCGAACACAGCACTTCTCCGCCTAGCCCGGCCCGGCGCGACTCCTGATCCGTCATCAACCCCTTCGAGGTCGACAAGATCGCCACGCCAATGCCGTTCTTCACTCGCGGAATATCCTTGATTCCAACATAGACACGGCGACCCGGCTTGCTCACCCGTTGCGCACCCGTGAGCACAGGCTTTCCCTCGGACGCATATCGCAGCTGCACCTTCAACACAGGATGGCCATCCGCGAGATCCGCCTCGACGCCCTGAATGTAGCCTTCGTTCTGGAGAATGCGAAGCAGCTCGCGCTTCAGACGGGATGCCGGAATGCTCACAACATCGTGACGTCGCCGCAACGCATTTTGTATTCTCACCAAGAGATCGCTAATCGGATCTGTAACCATACTAACCCTTTCACCAACACGCTTCGCGCAACCAGACGTGTATGACAGCCCAGCGACACGGAGGACGAATAATCTACCAACTCGACTTCCGAACCCCAGGGATCTCACCCTTCAGGCTCAGCAACCGAAAACAAATTCTACACATACGAAACCGGCGCAAGAACCCACGTACGCGCCCACAGAGCCCGCACCGATGATAGTCCCTGACAGGGAATTTCGCCTTGACGGACGATTTATTTCTTAGCGCTAATCTCGACACCTACAGCTCCTTCGTTTGACGTTACGTCGTCCGGAATGGCATCCCTAAATGTTTCAACAGCGCCCTGCCCTCGTCGTTCGTCTTGGCAGTCGTGACGATCGTGATGTCCATCCCATGGATCGACGCGACCTCATCGTACTGAATCTCAGGGAAGATGAGCTGTTCTTTAAGGCCCAGCGTGTAATTGCCCCGTCCATCGAAGGACTTCGGCGACACGCCGCGGAAGTCTCTGATGCGCGGCAGGGACAACGTCACGAGGCGATCAAGAAACTCCCACATGCGCCGGCTCCGGAGCGTCACCTTGGTGCCGATCGGCATCCCTTGGCGCAACTTGAACGTCGCAATGGCTTTCTTCGCCTTTGTGATCAGCGCCTTTTGGCCCGTGATCAAGCCCAACTCGTTCGCCGCGCTCTCGAGCAGCTTCACGTTTTGAATGGCTTCACCCATTCCCACGTTCAGCACAATCCGCTCGACTTTCGGCACCTGCATGACGTTCTTGTAACCGAACTCTTTCATGAGCGCGGGCACAACCTTCTGCAGATACGTCTCGCGCATCCGAGGGTTAAACTTGGACTCTTCACTGCCCTCGTCCTTCGCCTGAGGAGCCGATGACGCCTCTTTCTTCTTGGGCGGTCGCTTCTCTGACGTCTTGCTGCCTTTTCCTGATTCAACCTTCGCCATCTGGCGTCCTCACTCCTACTCGACTGAGTCGTTCGATTTTTTGCTGAACCGGACCCGCTTGCCATCATCGAGCGTTCGCACGCCCAAGCGGGTTGGCTTCTGCGTCACGGGACACAGATACATCACATTGGAGATCGCAAGAGGCGCTTCCCGTTCGAGAATGCCACCTTGCTTGACTTTCTGATTCGGCTTGGTGTGGCGCTTGATCATATTCAGCTTTTCAACCACGACCTTGCCCACTGCCGGGTCAACCGAGAGCACTTTCCCGGACTTGCCGCGATCACGCCCGGAGATCACGACCACCGTGTCGCCCTTACGAATTCGACTTTTTGCTAATGCCTGCTTGTTCATCCCGCCGTCCCCACCCTGTTAAAGCACTTCCGGAGCTAGAGAAATAATCTTCATAAACTTCTTCCACCGCAACTCACGCGCGATCGGCCCGAAGATGCGCGTGCCGACCGGATCCCCATCCTTATTGATCAGGACGCATGCGTTCCGATCAAACTTGATATAGGAGCCATCTTCGCGGCGCACTTCCTTGGTCGTCCGCACGACCACGGCACGGCTCACGTCGCCCTTCTTGACTGTCGCCGCAGGGATCGCCTCTTTCACGGCCACCACGACAATATCTCCGAGGGACGCATACCGGCGTCTCGTTCCCCCGAGGACATGAAAACACATGGCCTGCTTGGCGCCAGAGTTATCGGCCACGTCCATGTATGTATAACTTTGAATCATAGTCCCTGGTTCCCTCTACCGTTCGAACGATCTCCGCCTACGAGCCCTGTCCCTTTTCCACAACTTCGATCACCCGCATATGCTTATCTTTGCTGATAGGCCGCGTCTCGATCATGCGCACACGATCGCCGATCTTGCAGGCGTTCGCTTCATCGTGCGCCTTGAACTTGGTCACCCGCCGAAGCACCTTCCGATACAGCGGGTGAATCACCGAGCGCTCAATCTCGACCACGACGGTCTTGTCCATCTTATTGCTGACCACACGGCCAACCCACTCACGCCGCTTGCTTACTGACTCAGCCATCCTCAGGCCCCCTTCGCCGTGCTAGAAATTGGCTCGACCTGCGCGAGCTCGCGTTGGATCGTTTTGACCCGTGCAATGGACCGCTTCGTCTTTCGCAACTGCATGGGGTTCTCCAACCGCCCCGTCCCCATCTGGAAGCGAAGGTTGAAGAGTTCCTGTGTGAGCTGCTGCGACTTCTCCGCAAGCTCAGGTGACGTTAATTGCCGTAATTCCTTCAGATCCATGGATGCGCTCGCTCCCTACCCTTACGCCCGATTCAATCGATGTTAAAACTCGCCGCGGACGACATACTTCGTGGCGATCGGCAACTTATGCGAAGCCAATCGGAACGCCTCCTTGGCGACTTCCGGCGTGACACCGTCCATCTCGTACATGATCCGGCCCGGCTTGACCACGGCCACCCAGTACTCCGGATTACCTTTTCCCTTACCCATGCGGGTTTCAGCCGGCTTCTTGGTAATCGGCTTATCGGGGAAGATTCTCGTCCAGACCTGGCCGCCGCGCTTCACGCAGCGAGTGATCGCGATGCGAGCTGCTTCGATCTGCCGGCTGGTGATCCAGCCAGGCTCCAGAGCCTTCAATCCGAACTCTCCGAGGGTAATCTGGCCGCCACGATAGGCCTTGCCGTTCATACGCCCCTTCATCATTTTGCGGAACTTAACTTTCTTTGGTGCTAACACAATATCCTCTTCAGTTACCCGAGCCGGCGCTCAAATGCTGATTCTTTTTTAATGGGCTGCAACGGAAGGACCTCGCCTTTGTAGATCCACGTCTTCACCCCAATCTGTCCCATCGTCGTATGCGCTTCGGCAAATCCGTAATCAATGTCCGCCCGGAGCGTATGCAGCGGCACGCGGCCTTCACGGTACCACTCGGAGCGCGCGATTTCCGCACCGCCAAGGCGACCGCCGACCATGATCTTAATCCCCTGGGCGCCAAGACGAAGCGCGGACTGCACGCTGCGCTTCATCGCCCGACGGAACGCCACACGCTTCTCCAGCTGAGTCGCGACGTTTTCACAGACCAATTGCGCATCCAGTTCAGGCTTCTTGATCTCCTTCACCGTAATGTACACCTGCCCGGAATATGCCTTCTCCAGCTCCGCCTTCAGCTTGTCAACTTCAGCGCCCTTGCGGCCGATGATGATGCCGGGACGCGCGGTGGAAATGATCACGCGCGTCTGATCACCGGATCGCTCGATTTCGACCTTGGCCACACCTGCATGAAACAGACGCTGCTTGACCATCTTGCGAATCCTGATGTCCTGATGGAGGAGCTTCGCGTAATCCTTGCTCGCGTACCACCGGGAACTCCAGTTGACGTTATATCCTAGTCGATAACCGATCGGATGTGTCTTGTGCCCCATAACTTCTTATGCCTCACTCAGCCAGGAAATGAATCGGCTCCGTTGGCCGCCCCTACTTCTGCTCTTTGACCTCTGCCGTCGACACGACAACGGTGATGTGGCTCATCCGCTTTTGAATGGCATTCGCACGCCCCTGCGAGCGAGCCCGAAAGCGCTTCAACGTCGGCCCACAATCAACAAAGGCCCTCGAGACGACCATGGACTCACTGTCGCCCATCTCTTTTTGCTCCGCATTGGCCACGGCAGACATCAACAGCTTCTCCACCACTTTACACGCCTGACGCGGTGTATTTCTGAGCAATGCCAAAGCCATCGGGACCTGCTGCCCACGGATCAAATCGATCACGGGGCGCGCCTTCCTCGGAGAGACACGTACAAAACGCAAAACTGCTTGTGCTTCAGCCATAACCTTCCAATCCAATCGAGTTTGCCGAGACCGCGATCAGCCGCTTACTTGAGGGCGACTGACTTCTCCGTCTTGGCGTGCCCATGCCCCTTAAAGAACCTGGTCGGAGCGAACTCCCCAAGTTTGTGCCCGACCATGTTTTCCGTCACGAAAACCGGAATAAACTTTTTTCCGTTATGAACCGCGAACGTATGTCCGATCATATCTGGAATGACGGTGGACCGTCGCGACCAGGTCTTGATGATCTTGCGATCCTTGTTCTGATTCATCCGATCTACTTTTTCAAGCAGATGATCGTCAACGAATGCGCCCTTACTTACAGACCTCGGCATCTCGTACTCCTACTTGCGACGGGAAATAATGAACTTGTCGGTCGCCTTGTTGTTCCGGGTCTTGTACCCCTTGGTCGGCAGACCCCATGGAGAGACTGGATGGGGATTACCCTGTCCAGACTTTCCTTCGCCGCCGCCGTGCGGGTGGTCGACCGGATTCATCACGACACCGCGCACATGCGGGCGTCGGCCCAACCATCGATTCCGGCCTGCCTTCCCCACATTAACATTCTCATGGTCCGTATTGCCAACTTGCCCGACGGTCGCCATGCAGGTCGCCAGGATGCGGCGCATTTCACCGGATCTGAGTCGCACCTGGATGTACTCGCCATCACGCCCCATGACCTGAGCCGAGCCGCCCGCGCTACGAATCAACTGGCCGCCCTTACCTGGCTTCAGCTCAATATTATGGATCGTGGTTCCCAACGGCATGCTGGATAGGGGCAACGCATTGCCGATACGAACCTCGGTCCCCAAACCAGCCTGCACCACATCGCCGACCTTGAGCCCGACAGGAGCCAGGATATAGCGCTTCTCGCCATCCCTGTAGTGCACCAAGGCAATGCGAGCTGAACGATTCGGATCGTATTCCAGCGCGGCGATGGAGCCGGGAATGCCGGACTTATCCCGCTTAAAATCAATCTTCCGATAGAGGCGCTTATGTCCGCCCCCACGAAAACGAACCGTCGTCCGCCCATCATTATTCCGGGCGCCAGTGCTGCGATTGACTGACGTCAGCGACTTCTCAGGTCTCTTCTTCGAGAGCTCTTCGGTCGTCACTGCGGTCATCCCGCGACGGCCTGGAGTCCTTGGCTTATATACTTTTATTCCCATGCTACAGTCGTCCTTCCAGCACACCAGGCTCAACCTGGCGCAATGTCCTACTATGCGCTCTCGTAGAGCTCCAATTTTTCGCCGGCCTTGAGTTTGACGAAGGCCTTCTTCCAATCAGATCGCTTGCCGGAGAAACGCCCCAGGCGCTTCACCTTGCCGCGGACGTTCATCACGTTCACGCGCTCGACCTTCACCTTCAACAACGTCTCGACCGCTTGCTTAATCTGGACACGATTCGCGTCCGGATGCACGAGGAAGGCCACCGTATTGTTGGCTTCCCGCATGGCCGTGATCTTTTCCGTCAACAACGGCTGCAACAGAATGCTATGGAGACCAGCCTTCATGCCCAGACCTCCTTCAGCCGCGTCAACTCGCGCTCAGAAATCATAATCAGTTCCGCCCGGACAATGTCATAGACATTCAATCCTTCAGGGCCCACCACACACACATTCGGCAGATTACCAGCAGCCTGAGCCAATCCCGCATGGCCTGCGCCAGCCACGATCAAGGCATAGGCACCGGCGCCGAAATTCTCCAAGGCCTTGGCCAACAATTTCGTCTTCGGTTCCGCCAACGACAGATTCGAGACCACCACAATCTGTCCATCCGCCAGCTTGGCCGAGAGTGCGCTCTGCAGCGCAGCGCGATACTTCTTCTTGGGCATGCTGTAGGAATAATCACGCGGCTTCGGTCCGAACACCGACCCGCCGTGGCGCCATACAGGCGAGCGAATCGATCCGGCTCGCGCGCGCCCCGTATGCTTTTGCTTCCAAGGCTTCTTTCCTGACCCAGCCACTTCGCCGCGGCGCAATGTGGATGCTGTGCCCTGACGCTCACAGGCACGCTGCATCACCACCGCCTCGTGCACCAACGACGTGTGCAGCTTGCAGCCGAACACTTCATCGGGAAGATCGACTGAACCGACTTTTTGCTTCTTCAGATCAACGATATCAACCGTGGGCATGCCCTACCCCTTCTTCGACTTTCTCACCATGATCAGTCCGTTTGCCGCACCGGGGATTGCTCCGCGGACGAACAGCAAGTTCTCATCAGGCCTGGATTCAATGACTTTCAATCTCTGGACCGTAATCCGCTTCGCCCCCATGTGCCCCGGCAAGGTCTTCCCTTTCCAGACACGTGACGGATACGAACTGGCCCCCATCGAACCTGGATGACGATGGAACATGGACCCGTGAGACTCAGGACCGCCGGCATAATGATGCCGCTTCACCACGCCCTGAAATCCCTTCCCCTTGGAAATCCCGATGACATCTACCCAGTCGCCCTTTTTAAAGATATCGACTTTGATAGACTGCCCGATCTCCACATCGCCGACCTTCTCAAACTCTCTAAGAACACGGGTGGCCGGAGCCTCCGTCTTCTTCAAGTGTCCCAGCTCGGCCTTCGACAGCTTACGCTCTTTCACTTCGCCAAAAGACAGCTGGACAGATTCGTATCCATCGCGCTCTTTTGTCTTAATCGTGACCACGCGGCAAGGGCCCGCCTCGATCACCGTGACGGGCGTAAACCGCGTCTCGTCAAATATCTGGGTCATCCCCAGCTTTTTACCCAACAACCCGTTCGTCATGTGTGACGTTCCTTGCCAGTCATCTGACCCTTAAAGCTTAATCTCGACATCCACGCCGGCGGCCAAGTTCAACTTCATCAGAGAATCCATAGTTTCAGGAGTCGCGTCCATGATGTCCATCAAACGCTTGTGCGTTCTGATTTCAAACTGTTCGCGCGCCTTCTTGTCTGCATGCGTCGCACTCTGCACGGTAAACTTCTCGATCCGCGTAGGCAGCGGGATGGGACCTACGACCTTCGCCCCGCTCCGACGGACCGTCTCCACGATTTCAGCCACCGACTGGTCTAAGACCCGGTAGTCAAACCCGCGCAGCCGAATTCTGATTCTTTGTTCAACCTTAACCATTCATTCCTCTATTCATCCGGCCAATGTTTACGCCAGAATTTCGGTGACAACGCCGGAGCCCACGGTCTTGCCGCCCTCGCGCACCGCGAACCGCAACCCTTGATCCATCGCGATCGGGCTGATCAGCTCACCCGTCACACTCACATTATCGCCCGGCATGACCATCTCCACGCCCGGATTCAACGTCATCACACCCGTGACATCGGTCGTCCGGAAGTAGAACTGTGGCCGGTAGCCGTTGAAGAACGGCGTGTGGCGTCCGCCCTCTTCCTTGGCCAGCACATAGATTTCCGCCTTGAACTTCGTGTGGGGCGTGATGCTCTTCGGCTTCGACAGCACCATCCCGCGCTCCACATCTTCCTTCTTCGTGCCGCGCAGCAAGACGCCGACGTTGTCGCCCGCCTGCCCTTCGTCCAGCACCTTCCGGAACATTTCCACGCCCGTCACGATCGTGGCCTGGTTCGGCCGCAATCCGACGATTTCGATTTCATCGCCCACCTTCACGATCCCCCGCTCAATACGGCCCGTCACCACGGTTCCCCGTCCGCTGATGGTGAACACGTCTTCGATCGGCATCAGGAACGGCTTATCGATCGGCCGCTCCGGCGTCGGAATGTAGGTATCGACCGCTTCCAGCAAGGCCAGAATCGACGGCACGCCCAGCGGCCCCTGATCCCCTTCCATCGCCTTCAAGGCCGAGCCATGAATGATGGGGGTCGTATCGCCCGGGAATCCGTACTTGGTCAACAACTCGCGCACTTCGAGCTCGACGAGCTCCAAGAGCTCCTTGTCATCGATTTTGTCCGCCTTGTTCAAGAACACGACGATGTAGGGCACGCCTACCTGGCGAGCCAACAAAATGTGTTCCCGCGTCTGGGGCATCGGACCGTCTGCCGCGCTCACCACCAGGATGGCGCCGTCCATCTGCGCGGCCCCGGTGATCATGTTCTTGACATAGTCGGCGTGGCCCGGACAGTCCACGTGGGCGTAGTGACGGTTAACCGTCTCGTATTCCACGTGACTGATGGCAATCGTCATAATCTTGGTGGCATCGCGACGGCCCTGGCTCTCGCTGGCCTTCGCCACTTCATCGTAGCTGATGAACTTGGCCATGCCCTTGTCCGCACTGACCTTGGTCAAAGCCGCGGTCAACGTCGTCTTACCATGGTCCACGTGCCCGATCGTCCCGATATTCACATGCGGCTTCCGCCGCTCATATTTCGCCTTCGCCATGCCTTACTCCCTTTCTAAAAATCACCAGAGGTACTATCCCGTCGCGCCGACATATTCCTAGCGCTTCAGGTCGAGCAAGCTCCGTTTGGAGCCCACGACGCGGATCGAACGCGTGACCTCGTCCTTACCAAGGACGTGCTCTACCAACTGAGCTACGTGGGCCAACACTGCATGCCTTCTTCCGTCGCGTCCATCGTATTCGCTCCGAGTCGAGTCAGCTCGGGCTGGAGCGGGCGATGGGATTTGAACCCACGACAGCCAGCTTGGAAGGCTGGAACTCTACCACTGAGCTACGCCCGCCCGTCGTCTGCCCACACTCGAGGCCGCACAATCCCACACACCGCACTCAATCAAGCTTCCAGTCCCACAGGCCTACATGGTGGGCAGGCAAGGATTCGAACCTTGGAAGCCGATGGCAACAGATTTACAGTCTGCCCCCTTTGGCCACTTGGGTACCTGCCCGAAACGCCATGCACGACAAATCTATATGCGCAATGACCGACTTCTTTTTCATCGCATGATGAGGAAAGAAGAGTAAACCGGTCCACGCACTTCTCCTCCCTCTTTACAGATAAGGATTTAAGCGGGGAAATGCGGGCACGGCCTTGTTCAGGAAACGCTCGATTCTATTGATCAAGTGCTCCGAAGTCAAGGGCCAAAATCAGAATTGTCTCGTTTCCATCCGACAACCTCTTCACCCCATTACCACGACAGGCCTCGTCTCACTCCTGACTTACGACAGGGTCACCCTACGTCAATCTCATTCAGCTATGAATATCTCAGATATATTTCATGGCGTTAGAGAAGGAGGGGCCTGGCCGTCACATTGCCTCCGTCGCTCACCACCCTGCGTCGGCCAGGAAAATGCCTCGCTGGCACGAGTAAGAAGACCAGGGGGGAACCCCATGACATCCCTCATCAGCACCACCGCCTCCTGAGAGGAGAGACGCGATGCGGCAGCCAGGTATCGTTTTTGAGTCACAACCCTCTCCTGAGGATCTTCCGGCTCGTAATACCCGCGGAGAGTTCCGCCTCTATCGGCAGCCCTAAGACGGCGGACCCATTCATCCTGGCTCTTCCCCGGCTTCTGAATCGATGCCCCTGCCGCATTTGTCAATTCCAACTGGTTCCAGACCATCCACCCGACAAACACCGCCCAGGTTTCATTAAGGGCCTCCCAGGACTCACGTTCACTCAAAAACCGCTCCTCCGTTTCACCCTTCCGCTGCACGACCGGCGCGATCAACACCGCTCCATAGTGACAATCCTGCTGCACCCTCGCAAACGCGAGGATTGGATCCGGCGCCGCCCTAACCCGCGCCCCAGCCGCTGTGACCAGGTAATCGATATAGGCGTGAAACAACTCATGGTATAGCGTTTCGATCTCGGCATGAGTGAGTCGTCCGAGGGGACGCAACGTCGCGCCGGCCCCATTAAAGGACAGGACGCGATTGAGCACCATCCGATGC
This sequence comes from Nitrospira lenta, assembly GCA_945905765.1. Lineage (GTDB taxonomy): Bacteria > Nitrospirota > Nitrospiria > Nitrospirales > Nitrospiraceae > Palsa-1315. The sequence goes on along the minus strand of CAMDPZ010000005.1, from coordinate 15,140 downwards.
TCGCCGAGATGATATTCGGCGGCATAGGTGCGCAAGTCATCGAACTCGAACTGGACGAATCCTGGCGGAATCTCGTGAAGAAACTTTGTCGGAAGACCTAACGCCTGCGCCTCACCGAGCAACTGAGTCCACATCCGTCCGGCCAACAACGGACGCTCTTCCGACAGCCCAATAGCAGGAGCAAAGAGCAAGACCCCCACAAGAAATCCCATCGCAAACACTGTGCGCAACGCCTGCACCATGGGAGTGATCCACATTGACATTGAAAGGGCTACGACAGGGGGAATCGGTCACACATAACGATCGTCGCGAGAATACCAATCAGCCCGTCCGCCTTCTTCCATCAAGGCCAGCTGGTCCAGCAGCGCAGGCGACACAGGATCCAAGAAGCGGGAGGGTTTCGACAGGACCATGCCGCTGCCCCGATCAAACACATTAATCGGATAAGTCAGATATAGATGGCGCTTGGCTCTCGTCACGGAAACATAAAACAGCCGCCGCTCTTCTTCGATCTCCTCATCTTCACCGAACGAATAGACCGAGGGAAACCGTCCATCCACGATCCAAATAACGAACACACATTGCCACTCCAGCCCCTTAGCAGAATGGACCGTAGACAGCACCAGCCGTTCGGCATCGCGATCCGGCGTCTCACCGCCGATAGCATTTCCATCCGGCGGCTCCAGCGCCAGGTCAGACAGGAACGTCTCCAGCCCCTGATACCGTTCTGCGATCGTCTGCAAATGATCTAAATCCCTCATACGCTTAGGATAGTCGTCGTACTGAGTCTTAAAAATCGGCAGGTAATACTCGGAAATCTGGTTCACCAAATGAGCCGGACGCAGATCCTCGATCCCCGCAAGACTTTCAAGCGTCAGACCTAAATCCTTCAGCCCCTTCCCTGATCGCCCCGTCATCCCGCAAAGGGCCTGATAGGGATTCGGCGACTTCACGATCGCGGCCATCACGTCCTGCGCCTTTTTAGGCCCGACCCCTTCAATAAGCATCAGCACACGATGCCAGCTAACGGCATCCAAAGGATTGGCCACGACACGCAAGTGGGCCAACAGATCCTTCACATGAGCGGTTTCGACGAACTTGCCGCCGCCGCGCTTGATAAAAGGCAAGCCATGACGCGAGAGCTCAATTTCGAGGTCGAATGAATGAAAGCTCGAACGGAACAGCACTGCCATTTCACTGAGCGGGACCCCTTCCTCCCGCAGCTCCAAAATCTTCTGCGCAATGAAGCGCGATTGGGCATTCTCTGCCCCAGCCTCCACCAAGGTCGGCAGCGGCCCGTCCAGCTTCCTCGTAAACAGGCGCTTGGTATACTTCTCCGTCGCCTCTTCGATAATGGCGTTCGCCAGATTCAAAATCGGCTGGGTGCTCCGGTAATTTTCTTCAAGCTTATAGATGACGGTGCCGGGGAACAGCGACGGGAACTCCATAATGTTCTTGAAGGTTGCGCCGCGGAACGCGTAGATCGATTGCGAGTCATCGCCGACGACCATGACATTCTGATGGGTGGAAGCCAGATGCCTGATGACATCCGCCTGCAGGCGATTGGTATCCTGATACTCATCGACCAGAATGTAGCGGTACAAAGATGAGATTGTCCGCCGGACCGATTCATCTTCCATCAAGAGCTGCCGCAGCAACACCAGCAAATCGTCGTAATCCACCAGCTTATCCCGACGCTTCGCCGCCTGATAACCCTGCTGCAACTGCTCCAGCGCGTCCAAATGACCGGAAAAATGATCGAACTCTTCGACCACGATCTCCGCGAGCGGCCGCAACGTATTCTCAGACTTACTGAACATCTCTGCGATCGTGCCCTTGCGGGGAAACCGCTTATCCTTTTCGTGCAAACCCAGCTGGGCGCGCACCAGGGCGATCAAATCCTCGGCATCGCCCCGATCGAGAATCGTGAAGCCCGGCTCCAGTCCAATGGCCCGGCCATAGCGCCGGAGCAACATATTGGCCACGGAGTGAAAGGTGCCGCCACGAACCCGCTCACTACGGACACCGATCAACTCACCGACCCGTTCGAGCATCTCCTGCGAGGATTTTCTCGTAAAAGTCAGCAAGAGAATATGGGATGGATCGATCCCCGAGTCGATCAAATAGGCCACGCGATAGACCAGCGTCCTGGTCTTGCCGCTCCCGGCTCCGGCAATGACCAAAGCAGGCCCTTCGCCCGCAATCACCGCCGCAAGCTGTTGCGCGTTCAGCGCCGCCGCATAGTCAATGGACAGGGCGGGAGCTGGCCCCTGGTCCGGCGACCGTTTCAATACATAGGGAGTGATGTCTCGATTCATGTAGGCGCTCGTGAGGTGGTCGGGCTGTATAGCACACTGGGGTAGCCCTTTCAAACGAACCAACCGGCCCCGGCCGGCAACGCATCAGTCTATAAGCGTACCACGCAAACGGCCCTTGGAGAGCGGATGGGAACCTGTATATAATGACGCTTCTTTTTTACGAGGTGATTGTGGGAACGTCAAAAAATCCATACAGCGAACAGCTCCGCGGGATCGCCGAATTGATCCTGGCCGTCGCGGGCGAATCCGTGACCGTCATGAAACGGAATGCTCCCGAGCGGGCCTTAAAATTGAAGCGCCACGACGAATGGGAAATCTATCTGGAGTTCCTCAAGGTCATGTTCAATCTCACCGACCGGCTTTCCATCTTGTTCTTGCCGATCAAAGAGCAGCCTCAGTTCATGGATAGTCTTGAGGACGCCGTCACCCTGCAATTGAAAAACGTGCTCGAACCGGCATTTGGCACCGGCGCCGACCAAACAGAAATCATGCTCACCGTCGGCGCGGCGGTCGCGGAAAGCCGGCAGGCCTATGAGCGCTATCGCTTCCTCGTCACCGAGAGCAATCCTGCGAAGGATGAGATGTTGAAAGACTTTGGCGGACGAGTCGCCGAAGCGATGGGCATCGCGGGCAACGCGCAAGTCTCTTCCGCCGCCACGCTCTGCGCGAGCGCCGTGATTCCAGCCATCAAGGCGATCTTAGCCGGAGACGCGCCGCCAACCACCGCCGGAGCCGCCAGCCCATCGATCGTGGCAGCATCCGCCGCGCCAACAACCGCGGCCGCGCTACCGGAGTCCCAGGGGCCGACAGGGACGGAGATCAAGCTCGTCAGCGTCATGTCGACCATCACAGGGGAAGAAGTCGAAACTCGCTGGGGCCTGCACCCGCGATTCCGGCAGGATCTCCCCCCTGATGATGCGCAACAACTCACCAAACTCATGAATCGAGTGGCGAAAATTCTGGGCGAACGCTACGCCTCCGTGGCCTTCTCCGACGAATGGACGTCCTGGCATAAAGCCGGTCACGCCTAATCGTTCTCGCCAATCGAACGTGGCGATCCTCTCAGGATAGCGCAGACTCCATATCAGCAATCGGGAGGTGCAGTGGATATTCCGCAGACAACAGCCGATGGACCGAAGGGCATCCCATCCGGGCTTTCGCGCCTCATGGAATTGGCCCACAACCTCTGGTGGAGCTGGACCCCGGAAACCCGCGGGCTGTTCCAATACATCGATCCGACCCTCTGGCTCTTGACGCATCACAACCCTGTTAAGCTCCTAGCCGACGTCAGGCCGGACCGGCTGAAACAGCTCGCCGAAGACCCCTCATACATGCGACAATATTCTGCCGCGCTCAAAATATTCGACGAGTATCGTCAGAACAAACATAGTTGGTTCAAAACAGAACACCACGATTTGATCGCGCCCACCGTTGCCTACTTCTCAGCAGAGTTCGGCCTCCATACGTCCATTCCTATTTACAGCGGCGGCCTGGGCATACTCGCCGGAGACCATTGCAAGGAAGCCAGCGACCTCGGTGTGCCTCTGGTGGGAATCGGGTTCATGTACCCGCAAGGCTACTTCCGGCAAAGAATTACACCGGAAGGCTGGCAAGAAGCGGCCTACGCCCCCTTCAACCGGGAAGAATCGCCGATCCATCCCGCACTCACTCCATCAGGGGAAGCCTGCCGGATTACGGTCGAGATCGGCAGCCGGGTTGTGGAAGCGGCGGTCTGGAAAGTACTCGTCGGGCGCGTGCCCCTCTACCTCATCGATACCGACGTCCCGGAAAACAATCCTGAAAACCGAGCCCTCTCGGCTCGCTTATATGGCGGCGATCAAGAGATGCGCCTCTGCCAGGAATTCCTACTGGGAATCGGCGGTGTTCGCCTTCTGCGCGCCTTAGGCCTCACCCCAACCGTCTGGCATGCCAACGAGGGCCATTCCGCCTTCCTGACGCTAGAGCGCCTCCGGGAATTGATCCAACAAGGATCGACTCATGCAGACGCCTGCGAGGCCATCCGCCAAAGTACCGTCTTTACCACTCATACTCCCGTGCCTGCCGGTCACGATGTATTCCCCCACCACCTCATGGACCGGTATTTTTCAGGCTACTGGGAGCAATTGGGCCTCTCGCGGGAAGACTTTCTCCGACTGGGAGACACACCGGAATCACAGGGGCATGGCTTCAACATGACGGCACTCGCCATGAGGATGGCCGCCCATGTGAATGGGGTCAGCCATGAGCATGGGCGGGTCTCGCGAGAGATGTGGCACCATATGTGGCCAGGGCTGCCGACCGAGCAGATACCGATCCGCAGCGTGACCAACGGCATCCATGCGCCGACCTGGATTTCCCCGGAGCTCAACCAGCTCTACGGCAAGTATCTTGGCCCTGAATGGGCGGATAAATGCGACGACACGACGATGTGGCAGCGGATCCTGGACACCCCGGACCAGGAACTGTGGGCCGTCCGGCAAGGCATGAAACGCAAACTCATGAGCTTCATCCGGGAGCGGGCCAGGAGCGGCTGGAGACAGGGACACCTCCAGCCCTCGCAAGTCTTAACGCAAGGCACGTTGCTCGACCCCGAAGCCTTGACGATCGGCTTCGCCAGGCGTTTCGCCACCTACAAGCGGGCCACCCTGCTCTTCCACGACCTCGAACGGTTGAAGCAATTGCTCCAAAACCACTGGCAGCCGGTCCAAATCATCTTCGCCGGCAAGGCCCACCCTGCCGATGAGCCGGGCCGCTACTTCATTCATGAAGTGTTGAATTTTTGTAACGACCATAAACTGGGCGGCCACGTGGCCTTCCTGGAAAACTACGACATGCATATGGCCAAGTACTTGGTCCAAGGCGTCGACGTCTGGCTCAACACCCCGCGCTTCCCCCTGGAAGCGAGCGGCACGAGCGGACAAAAAGCCGCGCTCAACGGCGTCATCAACCTCAGCGTCCTCGATGGCTGGTGGAAAGAAGGCTACAACGGAGCCAACGGATGGGGCATTGAACCCTTAACCGGAAACCAAGACATCCAGACGCAAGACCAGCATGATGCGGACCAGCTCTACCGCATATTGGAACAAGAGGCCATTCCCCTCTTCTATCAACGGGACATGGATGGCACACCCCGCGGCTGGATGCAGCTCGTCAAGGAAAGTATCCGGACCAACGCGCCGCGCTTCTGCACGAAACGCATGGTCAAAGAATACGTCGACCATCTCTATGCTCCGGCTATGATGCGGACCCCCTCGACATGGTAACCAACCGTCACGCCAAACAGGCGCAGCGCGCCGCTCACAGCACCATTGCGATAGGACTCTATCTGCTCGGGGGTCTCATCGTCAGCGCGATCATCGTAGCCCTGCCCTCAGCGGAAGCAAGCACGCCACCCGGCAGCTCAACCATTGAGCGTGAGGCGACAGACGCCTTCAAACATGCCAACTACGACCGGGTCTTGAAACTCTGGCAATCGATCCCGCCAGAAGGCACCTCCTCGAAGCCGCTCATCCGCCTCGCCTTCCACAGTTCCCTGAAGCTGGGACGGCCGGAAGAAGCCTTCACCCTCTATCAACGGTTAGTACCAACCGACGGGCAGGATGACCCGACTCTCCTACGGCCCCTCGCCCTCAGTTTTGTGACCAGCCATGTCCGCGACTCACAGGAATATGTCCGGATCGCGGCCTACACAGTACTGGCTGAACTCAGCCTCCCGGAAACACAAGCCATCCTGGAAGACGGCTTACTCGACAGCTCGGTCCTGGTGCGGGCTCGCGCCGCCGAAGCAATCGGCAAAGCCGGACTTGCAGGCAAATCAGGCCCCCTCCTCCGGGCGCTCACCGACGTGGCGCCCACCGTGCGAATTGCCGCCATGACCGCATTGAGCGAAGCCAAGGTCACGGCCATCATGCCCCAGCTCATCGCCATCGCCAGGACTGATGACGGACCGGAAGCCGTGTTCGCCTATGCTGCGCTCTACCGGCTGGGCAAACAAGACATGCTGACCGACCTCACCGGCGCGGCAACGTTGCCGGACGCCGATATCCGGATGGCGGCCTTGGGAATGTTGGGACAGCTGAAACGACCCTCAAGCCTATCGGTCCTCAGCCAAGGCGTCTACGATCCGGAGCCCTCGGTCCGCGCTTTCGCAGCCGGAGCATTAGGCGACTATGGACAGGCAGGCGGGGTCGCACCCCTCACCCATGCATTGAGCGATGAAAGCAGCAGGGTCCGCGCCGTCGCAGCCGCGAGTCTTGGCAAGCTGGGCATTCGAGAGAACCGGCCGTTATTACAAACCCTGACACGCGATGCCAACATGCAGGTGCGGGCCAGTGCCGTGGAAGGGCTGCTCAGGCTTGGCGACACATCGGCGGTCTTGCTCGCCGCAGATTTGGCCAGACACCCGGACCCCTCGATCCGCGCCGCGGCAGCCCATGCCCTGGCCGCCACCTCCGACAAGCAAGCCGCCGTGGTGCTACAAGCGCTGCTGCAAGACCAACAACCCCAACCCAGGCTCTTGGCGACAAAAGCCCTGGGCAAGAGCGCCGCCCCTGTGATGCCGTTGCTCAAAAAAGGATTACAAGACTCGGACGTCGCCATTCGTCTGGCGGCGGCTGGCAGCCTGCTCCAACAGCTCCGCCGTCCCGCAACCGCCCCCAACGCCCGTTAGCCGAAAGGATCGCGCGATGTTGAAACTTCTCGGAGCCCTCGTCATGGCCGCCACGTTCTTCGGCCTCGGATTCTATCTCGGCCAACGTCCGGTCGGCACGTTACAACACAAGGTCTTGGACCTTCAACGTTCGATCACAACCCTGTCCAGGAATATTTACGACACCACGATGGGCGACCTCCGCAAGCGGCAGGCGCTGATCGACGGGAAATCACGGGTGGTTCAGGCGAAATCGGAACTCTTGGAGAAGAACTTCGGAGAAGCCGCCAAACAATTAGGCGAGGCGGCCGACACACTGGATGAGGCGACCGCTGGCGCCAAACATGACGACGCGAGCCTCCCCCTGAAATCGCTCGCGGGGAAGCTCCGGGAACTCAAGCTGGAAATGTCGATGGGGAAACCGGTGTCGATCAAAAAGATCGACGAGGTACAACGGGAGATCGACCGGCAGATCAATCGCTAACTACTAGGCGTTGGCGGTCTGCTTCTTCCACTTCGCTAAGATCCGCTCCACCCGCATCCGCACCACCATGTCCGGATCTTTCATCAACGGCTTAATCGCATCGCGGCCCCGGTCATCGCCGATCGCCTCAAGCGCCGCCGCCGCGGTCAAACGGGTGAACCAGTCTTTGTCGGCCAGCATGCCGATGAGGGGATCGATCGCCTCGGCGCTCTTGATCCGGCCCAGAGCCATGATGGCCTGCTTCTGGACCATCTCATCTTTGTCCTTGAGCGCGACGACCAGGCGAGAGACCGACGGAGCGCCAAGCTCGACAAGGGCATTGGTCGCATCGTCCTTGAACTCGTCATTTTTCAGCTGCAGCATCAAGGGATCGAGGACGCGCTCATCTCGAATCTTCCCGAGCGCCGTGATCACGTACTTCCGCACGTCCCAATCGCGAAGCAACCTGATCAACAGTTCGACGGCGGGAGACCCGATTTGACCTAACCCCTCGATCGCCACTTCCCTGACTTGCCAGTCACCGTCGCGTAAAGCACTGCACAACGGCGCCACGCACCGCTCATCGCCCATTTCACCGAGCGTGATGGCCGCCTCGCGGCGCACGACCCAATCAGGATCCTTGAGCAGATCGATCTGGATCTCGATCTCATCCTTGACCTTTTCTTCTTCAAGGACGACCTCTTCCGTCAGTTCCGCCGTCGGCGCAACCGTGGCCGGAGACTCTCCGGTAAAATCAGCCGCCACCTGATCGGTCAATTCGTCGCTCACCGTCTCTGCAACGGTCGGCGTCGCCTGCTCTTCTTTGGATCCTGCTTGTTCCATTGGTACTACCTTAATAATTCACTCGCCCGTCAACGACCTTGCCGCAGTGACTACTTCTTCGCGGCCGTTTTCTTGCTCGCAGAGTTCTTCTTGCGCAACACGACTGTCCGCCGCTTCCGTTGCGTCCGTCGCAGCCGCTTCTTCAGCGAACGCAACGCCTCATCCCCTTTGGGATCTTTGTGGCCGGTCAACTTCTCCGCCACCTTCTTTTTCAGTCTGGTTTCGTCCGATTCACTCGCCGTTGTTTTCGCCATCCGGATTCGGGCCTCCCTGTATACCTAATTAATCTAATGTTCTCTCGGATCCCATCGGGAGCTGGCAGTCTAGTGGAGCGCTTCACACCCTGTCAACCGGCGGCTACGCAAAGACGCGAACGAGCTAGGCGGACACGACCGTCGACACTTCGGCATGATCGATATGATCGGCTGCCTGCATCCCCGTCAATTGCCGCCCCCTCCGCGAAACCCAGACATCGCCAGGCAGCAACCGAACGGGATAGGCCAGTAACGGAGCCGTCCGTCCCCACGTGATGGGACTAAATTCCGCCGCGCCTGCCGCAAGCTGCTCGAGCCCAAGAAGGATTGAAATCGATACCGTCTCCATCGACTCTGACGAAAGCAATGCAACCGGCCGATGCTCGCCCACCAGCTGAACACGAACCACGGAGAGCCCCCCTGAGAGCATCCCGATCTGGGCTGCGGCGCCGCGTGACAAATCCAGAATCCGCCCGTTCACGTAGGGACCCCGGTCCGTGATACGGACATACACATGTTTCCCATTCGCTAAATTCACGACCCGGACCACGCTGCCGAGGGGCAGGGTGCGATGGGCGGCGGTCAAGGCCCCCATATCAAACAACTCCCCGTTCGCTGCCTGCTTGCCATGGAAGGCCTCGCCATACCAGGAAGCCACTCCGCGATCTTCAATGCCCACGTCCAAATGAGACGCTCCGGTCGGCACCCACGAGCAGGCCCCCAACAACAGCCCTAAACTGAGGCTCATCGCCACCAAGAACTGCCGACCCTGTCCATTCATTCGATTGATCATCTCGTACCCCATTTGCTAGTTGAACCAACGGTCCCACAGGACACAACCTGTGTGTCTCTACTGTACGGTTCAACCGGCAACCCAACAATACCGAGAGCGTAGCCCCACCCCCTACTTTAGTTGGCAGCGGGAACAGAACAAAAATGGAATTTGTACAGAAAAGAACTAATAAACTGGCGGCAATTCAAGCAGCGCTACCTACTTATAAGAGAAACCACTCATCCCAGTCAACTGGAGAGGAAGCAAAGGGGGCTATCCAACAAGCCCTACTGAAGCTGAATCAGACGGGCAAAGACCCCATCCCGCTGCTTCACATAAGTTAGCCTCACCGTCTCACCCACTCTAATAGCCTGAAGAGCGATCCGTTTTCCCTTTCGGGTGATCCTGGTTTGCGCTGTGACCTTGGCCCCCACCGTCATATCGTTGTGTTTCGACAGGGGGGTCTTGACGACAATCATATGGGGAGTTTGGGCCAGATTGACCGCCACCACCTGCCCCTGGACCCGGTAGGTCCGCTCACTGGCGGCAGCAGGGCCTGGCACAATAGACAACAGGCCCAGCAACGCAGCGACTGCGAATGGTACCTGCCACTGTTGACGCGCCCTGGTTACGATGATCGGTTCCCCCTGCAAGCCAGTTCAGACGAGCGCGGACTCTAACAGGACGAGGAAAACCTGTAAAGCGGCGCGAAGCAGACACACGATATTGACTGCCCCAACCCGACTGAGTAAGATGCCCACCTGTTGCCAGTCAGGGTGCAATGACCAACCCGCCGGCAGTGTTCTCCAAACTCCACGATCCACTCAGCGCCTATGATTGAAGTCCAACAGATCACGAAGCGGTATGGCCACCATACCGCCATCGATCGCGTGAGCTTCTCCGTCGCCAAAGGCGAGGTCCTGGCCTTCCTGGGCCCGAACGGAGCGGGCAAAACGACCACCATGCGTATCCTGACCTGCTTCATGCCGGCCACCGAAGGCAAGGCAATGGTGGCAGGGTTCGATTGTGCGGACCAGCCGCTTGAGGTGAAACGCCGGATCGGCTACCTGCCGGAGACTCCGCCCGTCTATCTGGAACTGACGGTCACGGAATATCTTCAATTCGTGGGTCGCCTCCGCGGTCTCAGCGGAAAGATCCTCACCTCATCTATGCAACGTGAAATCGAACGGCTCGGCCTGGGCACAGTCCAACATCGGCTCATCGGGAACCTCTCCCGCGGCTATCGCCAGCGAGTCGGCTTGGCCCAAGCCCTGCTGCACGACCCCCAAGTCTTAATCCTGGATGAACCGACCGTCGGACTCGACCCGAAACAAATTATCGAGATCCGGGAATTGATCAAAAACCTGGCTGGCTCCCATTCCGTCATTCTGAGCACCCACATTCTCCCCGAAGCCACCGCCGTCTGCCAACGTGTCGTCATCATCAGCGGCGGGCGCATCGTGGCAGAAGATACGCCGGAGCAACTCTCCGCGCGCCTGCGCCAATCTGAAAAAATCTCCCTGACCCTCAAATCTCCTGCCCCGGATACAGACCGACTCTTAAAATCGGTGCAGGGGGTCCAGAACGTCTTCACCAGCGGCGCCCCCGGCACGTTTCTGCTGGAATGTGAACTCGGCCGGGACGCAAGGGAAGAGGTGGCTCGCCTGGCAGTCACCAGCGGATGGGGGCTGCTTGAACTGAAAGCCATTTCCATGACCTTAGAGGATGTGTTCCTCCAGCTGACCAGAACCGAAGAGGGCCTCGCGCAGGGCGCTGTGGCCGCCACGGCAGAACCGGCAGGCCAGCCAGCATGACGCCAGTCCAAGCCCTCATTGCCAAAGAACTGCGTTCCTACTTCGTGTCGCCAGTCGTCTATGTGGTGGGATCCGTATTTCTCTTGATCGTGGGACTGCTCGCCTACCTCTACGTGGTCTTTGCCGGAGCCCAGGCGATTCAGTTGATGCAGATGCAGGGAAGCGCCCAGATCAATCTGAACGATCTGGTCTTCCGGAATCTCTTTTCCAGCATACGATTCATTCTCTTGATCATCCTGCCGATCCTGACGATGCGACTTTTCGCCGAAGAGCGCAAACTCCGCACCTTTGAGTTCTTATTGACCTCTCCCATCGGGATCAACGAGATCGTGGCAGGCAAGTTCATGAGCGTCTTCCTCGTCTTTCTGGGCCTCCTCGGGCTGACCGGCTTCCTGCCGCTCGTGCTCGCCCTCTTCAGCGACTTCGATTGGTACCCTGTATTGACCGGCTACCTGGGGCTGATCCTGCTCGGCGCCCTCTTTCTCTCCGTCGGCGTCCTGGCCTCGGCCTTAACCGAAAACCAAATCGTCGCGGCCTTTGTGAGCTTCGGCCTGCTGCTGGTCCTTTGGCTCCTCGCAGGCGTCGGCTCGCTCCTCGGGGATACGGCCATCGGGCAGGCCATCTCTTACCTGTCATTCATGGAACATTACGACCACCTGGTGCGTGGACTGGTCGATACGAAAGACCTCGTATACTTTGTGAGCGGACTAGCGTTAATGCTCTTTTTATCCCATCGAGTCGTGGACTCGACCAGGTGGAAATAAGTATGAAAACGATTCCACTGGGAGTAATCGGCATGGCCCTGGCCCTGGCAGGAGCAGTCGGCTACAGTCTCGCCCCGGAAAAACTCTGGTTGGTGACCCTTATGGAAGGGGCGGCCCTCCTTTGCCTCCTCCTCTTTGCAATCGTCCATTTCAGCCGACTGAAAGCCTTCTCCTCCCGCCGCTCCACTCGTATGGGGGCCAACAGTCTGCTGATGATCCTCCTCTTCGTCAGCATTCTCGCCATCGTGAATTTCCTCGCAGCCCGCCACTCCATCCGGTGGGACCTGTCGGAGAACCAGAACTTCTCCCTTGCGCCGCAAACCTATCGCGTACTGCGAAATCTCCCGCGCGAAGTGCTCGTCACCGTCTTCACTAGAGAAAAAGATCCGGGCTACCAGTCCTATAAAGAACGGCTCGATAGTTATCGACAAGCCAGCCCGAAGATGACCGTGGAGTTTGTCGATCCGGAACGGCAGCCGAAAATCGCTCAGAACTACGGCATCAACAGAACCGACACGGCTGTATTTGAAAGCGCCGGCCACACAGTCCGCGTCACCTCTCCCTCGGAAGTGGAATTGACCGGAGCCCTGATCCGCGTGACTCAGGACAGGCAGAAACAGGTGCTCTTTCTCGAAGGACATGGGGAACCGAGCCTCGACGATCGGGAGCGAACAGGCCTCTCTGCCGCCAAAGACATCCTGCTCAAACAGGGATACGATGTCGGCACGCTTAGCCTGCTCAAAGAAGCAGCCGTGCCGGATCAGACGGCCATCCTGGTCGTAGCAGGCCCCCGCCGCCCTGTGACCACAGAAGAACAAGAACGGATTCACACCTATGTGGAGAAGGGCGGCCATCTCTTATTGCTGATCGACCCGGACACGCAAGCGGATCTCAATCCCCTGCTCACACAATGGGGCCTGGGAGTCGGCCCGGGAGTCCTGGTCGATCTCCAAGATCGATTGGCCCAAGGCGACCTGACGTCCCTCCTGGTCCGCACGTTCACGGAACATGAGATTACTCAAGACCTCTCTGCCGCCGTGCTCTTTCCCCTCGCGCGCCATATCACCTTCGACGAACAAACAGGCAAGGCCTGGGACTATGTGCCCCTCGCCAGAACCTCGCCAAACAGCTGGGCGGAAACAGACATCAAGGGCCGCGTCGTCAACCTCGATGAGAAGGAAGATATCAAGGGCCCCCTGCCGATGGCCGCAGCCATTTCGCCCAAGGTGGCGCCGGAAGAAGGCAAGCCCAGGCCGGCCGTCGTGGTCATCGGCAACTCCACCTTCGCCACCAATGCCTTCGTAAACTTTCCCGGCAACAGCGACTTCTTCCTTCACACGGCCGCCTGGCTTGCGGAGGAACGGAATATGATGTCGCTCGTCCCGAAGGATTCCGCGCTCCGGCCCTTTACCCCGAATCCCTTACAAGAGCGGGCGCTGCTGTATCTCCAGGTCATTCTCCTGCCGGCCGCCATGTTTGTCGCCGGCATCCTGGTCTGGCGCAAGCGCCGCCGCCTATAGATCCATGCGTTACTGGCCCACCATCCTCATGGCGCTCGTCCTGGCCGGACTCGGCCTCTACCTCTACACCGTCGAACTGCCGCAGCACGAATCGCAGGAACGACAGGACAGCGCCGAGAAGAAAGTCCTGCTCTTCGACCAGCAAGCCCTCACAGGGCTCATCGTCAAGACCGACCAGCAGGAACTCGTCTTCGCTCGGACTCCTGAAAAGGGATGGGTGCTCACCGCGCCCCTCCATACAGACGCAGACCAGCGGGAAGTTCAGAATCTGATCCGGGCTTTGGTCACAGGCGCCGTCACCCGCGTCGTCGAAAACCAGCCGGCCAATCTCACGCCCTTTGGACTCGACAATCCGATGACCACCGTCACCGTCCTGGCCGGCGCCGCACGAGAGACCTTCTCCATCGGGGATAGCGGCCCCCTCTCCTCCACCCTCTATGTCCTCCGTGAATCGGACCACCAGGTCCTGCTGACGAACCTGGCTCCCAAAGACTTCCTGAACAAGACCTTGATGACCTTTCGCCGCAGAGACCTCCTGCGCGTGGCGCAAGGCGAAGTCGAACGGATCCGCCTGACCTATCCCACGACCGAAATCGTGCTCTATCAAAGCGCAGAGAAACCCAAGAGCAAATGGAAGCTTCGCTACCCGATCGAAGGGGAAGCGGATCAAACAGAAGTGCGAACCCTGCTGTTCCGGCTCGAAGATTTAAAAGCCCTGGGCATCATCGACCCAGGCCACGAGCGAGACGCCCTAGCCCAAACACTCACCGTGCCGAAAGTGAAAGTTACCATCCATACGTCCGATGGCGACCAGACGGTCAAGCTCTATCAACCGGATCAGGCCAGCGGCGAAGCCTTTGCGGAAACGAGTCCCACCGGCCCGCTCTATCGCATCAATCCCACCGCGATCAGAGACCTGACCAAGGAACTCTTTGCGTTCCAAGACAAGCGGCTGCTCGGCATCGATTACACCGATATCGCCATGCTCTCCGTCACCACGCCGATCGAACACTATGTATTGATCAATCAACAGAACGAATGGGTACTGGAAGATCAGCCGACCAAAACATTGGACCAACAGGCCGTCGACCTATTTGTCAGCCGTGTTGCCAATGTTCCGGCCGAAGAACGGGTAATCAAACAGGCCAGCCCCTTGGCGCCGTACGGCCTGGTCGTGCCGGCGGCAGAATTTGTCGCCACGGGGAAAGACGGAAAGATCGCGGGAAAACTCTCCATCGGCAGTCATGCCAACGGGCTGGCCTACGCAATGGGGCAGCGGGTCCCTGGCATCTTCCAGATTCGCGCCGACCTGCTCACCCAGATCCCTACAAAAAAAGACCTGCTGTCTGCCTCATCAGAAAAATCCTCCCCGTCGCACTAGCAACGGCACGAAACCGTGCCCTGAGATGGACGGTCCGTGAACAGCGGCGGCTCCTTCCACTCCAATGCACAGCCGGTCATCTGGATTACACCCGGCGAGCAGAGCGCTCAAGAATCGTGACGAGAATCAGGATCAAGGCCTCCTGGGCCAATAGCAGAATTGCATCTCTCGTATCCGCATGGCGCAGCACGAAGGCTGACATCCCTAGACAGACCATCAAGATGAAAATCACCTCGACCGCCACCCGCCTGCTGTCAAAAATATGAGCCAGACGATGGTGCAAATGATCGGTCCCTACATAGTCGATCCATTCCTTAATCGTGCGAACCTTCCCCGTCGCAATCCTCTCAGCCGTGATGTACA
>CAMDPZ010000004.1 GCA_945905765.1 Nitrospira lenta | reverse complement strand
GGGATGACTTGGACGCCCGATGCGGAAAAACGGCTTGAGAATATTCCTGACTTCATCCGTCCCATGGCCCGCAAAGAAGTCGAGCGGGTGGCAAAGGAGCGGGGGTTGGCCACGATTACGGCGCAAGTGATGGATGACGTCAAAGATAAGTTTATGAAGTTCATGTAGGCAGATACGCGAGTATATGAGCGTAACGGTACGAGGGCTCATCCGGTCAGCCGGATGGGCCTTTCCTTTAGATACAGATAGCAGTTGTGATGGTGGCACCCTGCGGAGACCGCATCGAGGTCTCGCACTGGGATTCGTCATGCTGGCCTGTCTCTTTTTGTCGGCTCTGCCTCTCTGGGCGCAGCATGAGCAAATAGCGGTGCAGGGAGGGGTCGCCGCCGGCCACATCCATTCTGGATCGGCTGCCCACGAAGGGTGGGAGGGGTCAGTCGCTGGCACCGCCTATTCCGAGTTCAATCACCACCTCACCGGCATGCTGGTCCTCATCATTGGGCTCAGCGAGCTGCGCCAGGCGCTGGCGATCCCGTTCTGGGCTTGGACCAGGTTTCTTCTGCCTGGCGCCTTGCTCACGGCGGGCATGTTTCTTCTTGTGTGGAGCGATCATGATGCCTGGCCGATCGGCTCGCTTAGTTTCGCGCAGACGTTTTTCGGCAGCGACTCGGAGATTTTTCAGCATAAGAGTTACGCACTCTTGTCATTGACCGTTGGCGCGATTGAGCTGCTCCGCCGAGTGAGACAGCTCGGGCATGCGGCCTGGGCTGCTCCGCTGCCCTTGTTTGCGATCATCGGAGGGCTGATGTTGTTCGGCCATTCGCACGGTCTCCATCCCTCGGCCCACAAAATCGCGATGGGCCATGCGCTGATGGGCACCATGGCGGTAACGGCCGGTTCGTCTAAGCTGCTATCGGACTGGTTGCGGGCTCCAGCGCAGGCGCGGTATTCCAAACGGGAACTGTTCTGGGCCGGATTGATCCTGCTTATCGGGCTCCAGCTGCTCGTGTATGCAGAGTAGTCGCTCTCGTCGCGCTGTTCCTCCCCTCGCATAATTGACACTTTTCCGAGCCCTGTGCTACGAGTACCAGCTCTTATCGATCAGCTTCACCTTCTTGTGCGGTCGGTCCTTCTGAGTCCGGCTGTAGGGAGTGAATATGGGTGGACATAGCCATTGGGCGACGGTTAAACGGCACAAGGGTGCCATGGATGTTAAGCGCGGGAAGATTTTCACGCGCATTATCCGCGAGGTCACGATCGCGGCTCGCACCGGCGCGGATCCGGATGGCAACCCCCGGCTTCGGCTGGCGATCTTGAAGGCCAAAGAAGCCAATATGCCCGGCGATACGCTGAAGAAAGCCATTCAGCGAGGCACGGGCGAGTTGCCCGGCGTGATGTATGAGGAGTTCCACCTGGAAGCCTATGGCCCAGGCGGGACCGGCATCTTGCTGGAAATCACAAGCGACAATCGCAATCGCACCGTTGCCGAGTTGCGCAACCTCCTCACGAAGAATCATGGCAACATGGCGGAAGCTGGCGCGGTCTCCTGGCAGTTTCATAAAAAGGGATTGCTCACGGTCGAGAAGGGCAAAGTCGACGAAGATACGTTGTTGGCCCTCGCGCTCGACGCGGGAGCGGAGGATGTGAAGGTGGGGGAGGCGAGTTTTGAAGTTCTCACGGATCCGCACCATTTTGAAGCCGTGAAGAAGGCTCTCGCCGATGCAAAGATCGAGACAGTGTTGGCGGAAGTCACCTTTGTCCCGCAGAACACGATCAAGCTCGAGGAGAAGGCTGCCGAGCAAATGCTCAAGTTGATGGAAGTCTTGGACGAGCATGACGATGTGCAGAAGGTGCACGCGAATTTCGACATTTCCGACGAGGTGATGGAGAAGGTGGCCGCTGCCGGATGAACAGCAACGGTAACAATTCAGGTATCCAGGCTGAAGGTCGGAGCTCCGAACACTTCAGTCTTCAGCCTGAACACCTTCAGCCTATGGTGCCTCATAGCGCATGATCGCCTCACTGACAGGCCGATTGGCCTCCAAGTCACCGACCTCCCTGGTCCTTGATGTGAACGGGGTCGGCTACGAAGTGTTTATTCCCCTCAGCACCTACTACGGGCTAGCGAATCTTGGCGATAACACCTCCCTGAGCGTGCATACCCATGTCCGCGAAGATGCGATTCAGCTCTTCGGTTTTCTGACTTCGCAGGAAAAGGATGCCTTCGTGCTACTGACCAGCGTGTCCGGCGTTGGGCCGAAGCTGGCGCTCAGCGTCCTGTCGGCTCTTCCTGTGTCCGATCTTGTTTTTGCGATTCAGTCTGACAATGTTGAAAAACTGACGACGGTTCCAGGGATCGGGAACAAATCGGCCAGCCGTCTCGTGCTAGAGCTTAAGGATAAAGTCGGCAAGCTCCAGCCAGGCCCCGCTCCGGCCAGCGATTCGCCTAGGCAGGGACAGGATGCGACGTTCGACGATGCCCTGTCGGCACTTGTGAATTTAGGCTATCGTCCGCAAGATGCCAAAGAGGCGTTGAAGCAGGTGAGAAAGTCCAATCCTGAGTCCATCCCGCTCAAAGACATGATTCGTGAGTCCCTGAAGGAGCTCGCAAGGGGGTAAGGATGCGAACGTTATCCATCGGACTTGTCCTGTTCCTCTTGGGGTTGGGGGCTATTCCCGGCTTCGCAGGAGAGGCGAGCGAGCCGAGAAGCATTCGCAAGACTTGCGGTACTTGTCCCGAGGGCTATGCGACCACTGGCGTGACCGAGTCCAAGGAAATTTGCAAGGACGGCGATCCGACCCTGGTGCAATGTGTCCCCCTGGGGGCCAATCTCTTGCCAGTCTGCGGATTCTGCCCCGAGGGCTACCGTGAAATAGGCAGCTCGTCTGTGCCGACCCGCTGTGGCAGCCAGGACGGGGGGAGGCTCACGCAATGTCAGTTGGAGAAGATGGAGTCGAATCTTCCAGATCCGACCCAGGGCTTCAAGACCTGTCCTCCTGATTGCGGGAGCACTGCCACGCCGGGGCAGGGGGCCTTGCCTCCTCCACCCAAGTATTTCCCCACGCCTGAGAAAAAATAAGACCAGGAGAGGTTCTGTTACGATGACTGAGCGAGTTGTCAGCACACAGATCACGGACGAGGAGCGTAGCATCGAGAATGTGCTGCGCCCGCAGACTCTGGAGGAATATGTCGGCCAGGAGCGGATGAAGGAGTCCCTCCGGATTTGTATCGAAGCGGCGAAGCAGCGGAAGGAAGCGCTCGATCACACGATCTTTTATGGCCCGCCAGGATTAGGGAAGACGACGATTGCCCACATCATTGCCCGTGAGATGGGGGCGTCGCTCCGCTCGACCTCCGGTCTCGTCTTGGCTCATGCAGGAGATCTGGCCGCCATTCTGACGAATCTTCAAGAACACGACGTCCTGTTCATCGACGAGATCCACCGCCTCCCTGCCTCGGTTGAAGAGGCGCTCTATCCGGCTATGGAGGATTACCAGCTCGATCTCGTCATCGGCCAGGGGCCTGCAGCCAGGACGGTGAAGTTGGATCTTCCGAGATTTACGTTGGTGGGGGCCACGACCAGAGCCGGCGCCCTAACCTCTCCGCTCAGGGACCGGTTCGGTCTTGTTCACCGGTTGGAGTTTTATTCTCCGTCAGAGCTCCAGACCATTGTGACCCGCTCGGCGGGAGTGCTCGGGATTCCAATTGATTCCGAGGGAGCGAGGGAAATCGCCTGTCGTGCCAGGGGAACTCCCCGTATCGTGAATCGCCTGATCAAGCGGGTGCGCGATTATGCCCAGGTCAAGGCGCAGGGCCGCATCACCCAGACCGTTGCCCAGGAGGCGCTCGCCTGGCTGGGAGTCGATACGGCGGGATTCGATGAGATGGATCGGCAGATCCTTCTGACCATTATCGACAAGTTTGCCGGAGGACCGGTCGGGGTGGAGTCTCTGGCTGCTGCAGTCCAGGAAGATAAAAGTACCCTCGAAGACGTCCATGAGCCCTATCTGATCCAGGCCGGCTTTCTCGAGCGAACCGGCCGCGGCCGCCAGGCCACGAAGCTGGCCTTCGATCACTTCAAACGGCCGAATTCCCCCCTCTTTCCCTGATCTGCCTGGCGCCGCCAGTCCCTGCTGGCCGCAGATTCCATTGGGCCGTGACTCTTGCGTAAACTACTGAAAGGTCGAGGATCTCCTTGCATTGTCGGGAATGGTTCCTGTATCATTTCCTACTTGGCCTGTGCCACTTCCAGCCGACGGACGGGTAACCGCCTCACTGGGCTGGAAAGAGGGGGTTAGTTATGTCCGGAGACCTTTCCGACTACCGGAAAGAAATCGATCGTATCGATGACGAGATTTTGCGTCTGCTTAATGAGCGGTCCAAAAGCGTCATTGAGATCGGGAAGCTGAAGAAGCAGCAGGACGCGGACGCTAACCTCCATACCCCGGCCCGTGAGGCGGCTATCATTGCGCGCCTCGTCCAGCAGAATTCCGGGCCCTTTCCTTCCGAAGCGATTCGTCCCGTCTATCGCGAAATCATGTCCGCCTCCCTTTCGCTCGAAGGCCCTCAGAAGGTCGCCTATCTGGGGCCTCGCGCCACGTTTACGCACATGGCCTGCATGCAGAAGTTCGGGTCCTCCGCCCAATATATTCCGGTCAACAGCATCAAGGACGTCTTCAACGAAGTCGAGCGGGGGCGAGCCAACTTCGGCGTGGTTCCGATCGAGAACACGACGGAAGGGGTGGTGAACCATACGCTCGATATGTTCATCGACTCCAATCTCTTGATCTATGGCGAAATTCTCCAGGAAGTGTCCCATCACTTGCTCTCGAAGTCCGGCGTGATGGAAGAGGTGAAGAAAATCCATTCGCATCCCCAGGCTATTGCCCAATGCCGGAACTGGCTGGAGACCAATTTGCCTAACGTGCCGGTGTCGGAAGTGGCGAGCACCGCTCGCGCGGCGGAACTATGTTTGGAAAATCCTTCGCTCGCTGCCATCGCCTCGGAGCTAGCGGCCCAGCTCTACGGATTGAAGGTCATCAAGGCCCGCATCGAAGACAATATGAACAATATGACCCGTTTTCTGATCCTGTCTCAGAAGCCGCCTCAACGTACAGGGAAAGATAAGACCTCCTTGATGTTGTCGGTGAAAGACAAGGTTGGCGCCTTGTATGACCTGCTTCGGCCTTTCGCCTCGCATGGCCTGAGCATGACGAAGATTGAATCGCGTCCCTCCAGGCGGAAAGCCTGGGAATATATTTTCTTCGTCGATATCGAAGGCCATATCGAGGAAGAGGGGGTGAAGAAAGCCGTTGAAGAAATCACCGGCCGCTGCCTTTTCATGAAAGTGCTGGGATCGTACCCGGCACACAATTAGCACCATGCCACTGAAGGTCCATCCAGATATCGCCTCGCTGAGCCCCTATGTTCCCGGGAAGCCGATTGAAGAGCTTCAACGGGAATTGGGTCTGGCGCGTGTCATCAAGCTGGCGTCCAACGAGAATCCTTTGGGCCCCTCCCCGAAGGCGCTCACTGCGTTGCGCGAGGGCCATGAGACTCTGCATCGTTATCCAGACGGAGGCGCGTTTCGTCTGCGCGAAGCCTTGGCGGATCGCTGCAAGGTGACGTCGGATCAGGTGATCCTCGGGAACGGATCGGATGAAATCCTGGGCCTGCTTGCTCGGACCTTTTTGGCCCCGGGCGATGAAGCGGTCATGGCGGACCAGACCTTCGTCATCTATAAAATGGAAGTGACGGCTGCGCACGGGAAGCCGGTCATCGTCCCCTTGAAACAGTGGAAGCACGATCTTCCGGCGATGGCGGACGCCATCACGGACCGGACGAGATTGCTGTTTCTCTGCAATCCCAATAACCCGACCGGCACGATGGTGTCGGCCGAGGAAGTCGAACGTCTGCTCGCGCGTGTGCCGGCTCATGTCGTTGTAGTCTTCGACGAAGCCTACTTCGAGTATGTCCGGAGTCCGCAGTTTCCTGATTCCCTGGCCTATGTGAAGCAGGGGCGGAATGTGATCGTGCTGCGGACTTTTTCGAAGATCTATGGCCTCGCGGGCTTACGTATCGGGTATGGCGTGGCGACTACGGAGATCGTGAATTTTTTAAACCGCCTCCGTCCTCCCTTCAATGCCAATAGCCTGGCGCAACGCGCCGCGCTCGCCGCCCTCGGGGACGACGATCATGTGGCGCGGAGCCGGACGGTGAATGCAGCAGGGATGGAGCAGGTGGTCAAGGGATTGACCGATCTCGGATTTGCGCCGATTCCGAGCGAAGCGAATTTTATCTATGTCGATATCGGACGGGATGGCCGAACGGTGTTCGAGGCTCTGTTGCGGGAGGGTCTCATCGTTCGTCACATCGAGGGGCCTATGGTTCGCGTGACCGTCGGCCTGGAAGAAGAGAACAGGGAATTTTTGGCTGCGCTCAAGCGGGTGCTTCATTCGCGTTGAGTGCAGGGTGAGGGCAACATGATCATTGTATTGAAGCCAGAAGCCAGCGAACGGGAAGTCGATCACATTATCGATCGGCTTCGCGAGTTGGGATTGAAGTCGCAATTGTCGACCGGCCAGGAACGGACGATCATCGCCGTCATCGGGGACGATCGAATTCTCCATAATCAGCCGCTCACGGCTTTGCCCGGCGTGGAAAGCGTGCTGCCGATTCTCGCGCCCTGGAAATTGGTCAGTCGGGAGTTTAAGCGTGAAGGCACGATCATCGATGTGGGCGGCGTCAAGATCGGCGGCAACAAGCTGGTCATTATGGCGGGCCCTTGCGCGGTGGAGCGGCTGGAATTGACGGTTGGGATTGCCCACGAGGTCAAGGCGGCCGGCGCGAGCATCTTGCGCGGCGGCGCGTACAAGCCTCGCACCTCTCCCTATTCCTTTCAGGGGTTGGGACGCGAAGGATTGGACTATCTGCTGGAGGCGAAGAAGCAGACCGGGTTGCCGGTGGTCAGCGAGATTCTGGACACCCGCGATATCGATCTGTTTCTCGAGAAGGCCGACATCATCCAGATCGGCGCGCGCAACATGCAGAACTTCGAACTCCTCAAAGAAGTCGGCGCCTACGACAAGCCGGTGCTGTTGAAGCGGGGCCTGTCTGCCACGATCAAAGAATTTCTGTTGTCGGCGGAATACATCATGTCCCGCGGAAACCAGAACGTCATGTTGTGCGAGCGGGGGATCAGGACCTTCGAAACGCAATATCGCAACACGCTCGATCTCGCGGCGGTGCCGACGCTAAAGGAGCTCTCGCATTTGCCCGTCATCGTCGATCCCAGTCATGCGACCGGCAAATGGAATCTGGTGGCGCCGATGTCGAAAGCGGCCGTGGCGGCCGGAGCGGACGGCCTGCTGATCGAAGTCCATTCGAACCCGGAATGTGCTCTGTGCGACGGGGAAGAATCGATCAAGCCGAGCAAGTTCAAAGAGCTGATGCATGACATGCGGAAGATCGCGGTCGCGGTCGGTCGGGACCTATAACCTGAAGGACTAGGGATGGAGGCTTGGCCTCGATCCAGCGTGAAGTATGGCGCCGCATTTTACACAGGTCACGATTATCGGAGTCGGGTTGATCGGTGGATCGCTCGGCATGATCCTGCGCCGGAAGGGCTTGGCGGCAAGGGTCGTCGGGGTCGGGCGGCGCATCGAAAACTTGAAGACGGCGGTGGAGCTGGGCGCGATCGATCGCTATGTCATCGATCCCAAAGAGGGAGTGAAGGATGCCGATCTGGTTGTGCTGGCGACGCCGGTCGATACCTATGAGCGGCACTTGACGGAATGGGCCTCCTGTTTGAAGCCTGGCGCGATTGTGACGGATGTCGGCAGTGTGAAGGGGCTCCTGGTGGAACAGGCTGAACGGGCCATGCCGGCCGGCGTCCATTTTGTCGGAGCCCATCCCATTGCCGGCAAGGAAAAGACGGGCGTGGCAGCAGGATCGGATCAGCTCTTTATGGGAGCGCGCTGCATCATCACGCCGACGAAGACGACGGATCAACAGGCGCTCGAACAAGTGACCGCGATGTGGCGGGAGACCGGCTCGGTGGTGCTCACGATGGATGCCCATCTGCATGACAAGATTCTCGGCGCGGTGAGCCATTTGCCCCATGTAGCGGCTTTTGCCTTGATCAATGCTCTCGCGGAGATTCGCGATCAACAGCTGCCCTCCCTTGATCTGGCGAATCACTCGGGCGGCGGGTTGCGGGATACGACCAGGATTGCCGCCAGTTCGCCTGAAATGTGGCGCGATATATTTCTCTGGAACCGTGACAATGTGGTCACGTTTATCGAGGCCTACGAGCGATCATTGGGCCAATTGAAGCAGCTCATCCGAGTGGGTGATGCAGCAGGAATCGAAAAGGAACTCGAACGGGCCAGGCAGGAGCGGGAGAAACTCTCCACGCGACCGGCTCTGTCCGCGCAGTAGGCCTATGACGTCTTTGACTATCACCCCTGGCAGGCCGTTACTGGGAACGATTGCCGTTCCCGGCGATAAGTCGATTACCCATCGCGCGATCATTCTAACCGCTTTGGCCAATGGGGTTAGCAGAGTTGCCCGCTATTGCCGAGGCGAAGACTGTCTCAACACGATGCGCGCGTTGCAGGCTCTGGGCGTCCGTATCGATGAATCGGTTGAGGAATTACAGATACATGGAAAAGGCTTGTGGGGTCTGACTGAGCCGAGCGGACCGATCGATTGCGGGAACTCAGGAACAGGCATTCGCCTTTTGACCGGTCTGCTGGCGGGGCAGGATTTTTTTACGGTCTTGACCGGCGATGAATCGATCCGGCGCCGTCCGATGGGGCGGATCGTCAAACCGTTGCGGGACATGGGCGCGAGCATCGCAGGCCGTAAGGGCGGTGAATTGGCGCCTCTCGCCGTGACGGGGAGTCGTCTCCGTGCAATCACCTATGCGTCGCCTGTGGCGAGCGCGCAAATTAAATCCGCCCTGTTGCTCGCGGCCTTGTTTGCCGAAGGGACGAGTCGTCTCACCGAGCCCCGTCTCTCGCGGGACCATACGGAGCGGATGTTTCAGTTTTTCGGTATCGGATTGAAGAGGGAAGGGGCGACCCTGCTGGTCGAAGGACGGCCTTCTGTCGGGTGGAATGGGGTTCCGCAACTTGTCGTGCCGGGCGATTTCTCTGCCGCTGCCTTCTTCATCGTGGGCGCGACGATTGTGCCCGGCTCGGATGTGACGATTCAGCATGTGGGGATCAATCCCACCAGGACCGGTTTACTGGATGTGATGATGAGCATGGGCGCGGATATTCAATTGCTCAATCGGCGGGAAGAGGCGGGAGAGCCGGTCGCCGATATCCGGGTGAAGTCGGCCAGATTGCAGGGGGTATCGGTCGGGCCTGATCTGATTCCCCCGACGATCGATGAATTTCCGATTCTCTGTGTCGCGGCTGCGGTCGCGAAGGGAGAGACGGTTATTTCAGGGGCCGAAGAATTGCGGGTGAAAGAGAGCGATCGAATTGCGACTGTCTCGACGGAATTGCGCGCGATGGGGGCGCAGATTACGGAACAGCCGGACGGGATGGTGGTGCGAGGATTGGGCACGGCAGAGAAGAATGGCTGCTTGCAGGCTGCGCATGGCCGCAGTCATGGAGATCATCGGGTGGCGATGTCGTTGGCCATTGCCGGTTTGACCGCATCGGCGCCGACCGTGATCGATGAGACTGCCTGCATCGAAACATCCTTCCCGGCCTTTCAGCGCACACTGTTGGAATTATTGACGGAACGTCAGTGACAGCTATAATACGGGGCCACGACGTGGGAACTGTGACGGAAACAAAGCAAGCGAATCGGTTGATCGTGGCGATCGATGGCCCTGCCGGTGTCGGCAAGAGCACGGCGGCCAAGTCGCTGGCGGCTCGATTGGGTTATCTCTATCTCGATACGGGAGCCCTCTACCGGGCGACGGCCTGGGCGGTGATTGAGTCAGGCTTGGATCCGGCTGACGAGGTGGCGGTTGCCGCGTTGCTACCCAGTCTCTCGATTGAGATGCCGCTGCATCACGGAACCGCTACGGTCTTGGTGAACCGCAAGGATGTGACCGGCGAGCTCAGAACGCCCGGTGTGTCGGCCGCCGCATCGGTGGTCTCCGCTATTCCCGCAGTGCGGGCCTGGCTGTTGCCGATCCAGCGACAGATTGGAGCGGGCGGAGCGGTGGTGGCGGAAGGGCGCGATATGGGCACGAAAGTGTTTCCCTCCGCAGATGTGAAATTTTTCCTCGAAGCGGATCCGAATGTCCGGGCGCAGCGCCGGCATCGGGAACTGGTGATTGCGGGCCATTCCGGGGCGCTTGAAGAGACGAACGCCGATCTGGCGAGCCGCGATACGAGGGACCGTTCCCGCGCGATCTCCCCGCTGGTTCCTGCCGAGGATGCCAGACATATCGACACCTCGAATTTATCCGCGACCGAGGTGGTGGATCAGATGATGGCTGTGATTGCGGCGAAGTTGTGAGCGGAGCGATCTATGGGTTTTTGCGGATTCTCTTCCTGGCCATCGGGAAAATGTGTTTCCGCTATCGGGTCGTGGGATCTGTTCCCAAGAGCGGCGGGTTCATCGTGGCAGCGAACCATGCCAGTTATCTGGATATCCCGTTCCTGGGTTGCGGGCTAGGGAGGCGGGCCTGGTATTTGGGGCGGAGCGATCTTTTTTCGGTTCCCGGCGGCAAGGCGATCTGCCAATGGCTGGGATGGATCCCCTTGCGGACCGGTCGATTGGATCGTGACGCATTCGGCAAGGCAGTCAGTTTGATCAAGGCAGGAAAGATCGTGGTGATCTTTCCTGAGGGGAGTCGCAGTCAGGACGGCAGGCTGCAAATTCCCAAGCCGGGGATCGGCGTGATTGTGGCGCAGACCGGCTGCCCGGTGGTGCCGGCTTATCTCAAGGGCACCTATGAGGTGCTGCCGATGGGCACCATGTGGCCGCGTTTTCGTCCCGTGACCGTGTTGTATGGCGAGCCCCTCACGTTTTCCCGGAACGGGGAGCACGGAGAAGGGAAGCAGTTTTATCAGGAGGTGAGTCGCACCGTGATGGAGCGCATCGCCTCCTTAGGTGCCGTCGAGTTTCCGGTTCAGCAGTCCAGTGCCGGCATTCGCAACGCTGAGTGAATGTCGGTGTTTCTTTAACCATCAGCACCCGACACCTGTCGGAAGGGTAGGATTCACCCATGAGTACGGTTTCGCCATCGAGTGACCAGCAGTTAGACCGAGCGGCCTTAGCGGCCCTGTACGAGGAGACCTTCAAGAACCTCGAAGAGGGCACGATTACGGAGGGCCGCGTCGTTGCCGTGAGCAAAGACAAGGTCGTCGTCGATATCGGGTACAAGTCCGAAGGCATGATCTCGAACGATCAGTTCTCCACCGAGGAGCTCCAGAACCTCAAGGTGGGCGATCCGATCAAAGTCTACATCGAGGAATGCGAAGACGCGGACGGCAATCTGGTTTTGTCGAAAGAAAAAGCCGACAAGATGAAGATTTGGGAAGAGCTGGAGAAGCTCTTCAATGAAGAAAAGAGCATCGACGGCAAGATCGTGGCGCGCATCAAGGGCGGCATGATGGTGGACATCGGCGTGAAGGCGTTTTTGCCTGGCTCGCAGATCGACCTCCATCCGGTGCGGGATCTCGACGGGTTGGTCGGGCGCACCTTCCCCCTCAAGATCATCAAGATCAATCATCGCCGCGGCAACGTCGTCGTTTCACGGCGCGTGTTGCTGGAAGAGACGAGAGATTCGAAGCGGAAGAACACCCTCTCCACGTTGAAGGAAGGGCAGTTGATTCAAGGCGTGGTGAAGAACATCACGGATTACGGGGCCTTCATCGACCTCGGCGGCATCGACGGACTGCTCCATATCACGGACATGTCCTGGGGCCGTGTCGGTCATCCGTCGGAAATGTTCAACATTGGCGATAAGGTGGAAGTCAGCGTCCTCAAGTACGATCGCGAGACCGGACGTATTTCACTGGGCTTGAAGCAGAAGAGCGCGGATCCATGGAGCGGCGTGGCCGGCAAGTACGCGATCGGCACCCGTGTTCGCGGCCGTGTCGTGAGCTTGACCGATTACGGAGCCTTCATCGAACTCGAACCGGGCGTCGAGGGATTGGTCCATGTCTCCGAGATGTCTTGGACGCACGAAGTGCGCCATCCGTCGCGCGTCGTCTCCATCGGCGATCAGGTCGAAGCGGCGGTGTTGAACGTGGATCCTGGCAGCAGGAAGATCTCGCTCGGCATGAAGCAGACTGCGCCGAACCCCTGGGATATGGTGGAAGGCAAGTATGCCATCGGCACGCGCATCGAAGGGAAGGTGAAGAGCCTCACAGACTTCGGCGCGTTCGTCGGACTCGAAGAGGGCATCGATGGATTGATCCATATTTCCGACATGTCCTGGACGAAGCACATCAAGCATCCCTCCGAGCTCTTCAAGAAGGGCCAGAAGGTCGAAGCCGTGGTTCTGCGGATCGACAAGGAAAAGGAGCGGTTGTCGCTCGGGTATAAGCAGCTGGGGAGCGATCCCTGGGACGCCGAGATCCCGAACCGGTACGGTGTCGGGGATGTGGCGGTCGGGAAGGTTAGCAAGATCGCCGATTTCGGCATCTTCGTCGAGTTGGATGGAGGCGTCGAAGGCTTGATTCATATCAGCGAGGCGGGTCTCGATCCGCAAGCCAAGCTGGAAGAGAAGTTCAAGCTGGGCGATGAAGTGACGGCCAAGATCATCAAGGTGGATCGTGAAGAGCGGAAGATCGCGCTCAGCCTGCGCGATCACCAGTCGGATAGCGATCGCCGGCAGGTGGATGAATACCATTCCACCCAAGGCACGTTGGACCAGAGCTTGGGGCGCGCGGCGAAGCAGAGCCGGAAGCGTGGCTCAGCCGAGGACGAGAAGTAGGTCCGAGTCACCGGGTTTCCGTATATGCCGGGAGCGCCTAGGCGCTCCCGGCATTGTGAGCGAACAGAAAAATTATGGTTCTTGAAACAGATAAGCCGGCCAAGCGCGGCATCCTGCGCAAAGTATTCTGGGCGCTCGGCCTCGGACTGGGGTTCCTCTTCCTGATGAATCTGTTCTTCCCCGACCTCGATTTTTCGATGGAGGACCGGGTGGGAGTGATTCGCATCGAAGGGGTCATCCTGGATGCGCAAGCTACGATCAGCGAGCTGAAGCGGTTTGCGGAGAATCCCTCCGTGAAGGCGATCGTCTTGCGGATCGATAGCCCTGGCGGCGGAGTCGTGCCATCGCAGGAAATCCATGATGCGGTGCAGCGGGTTCGCAGCAAACATAATAAGGCGGTGATTACCTCCATGGGCACGGTGGCGGCGTCCGGGGGCTACTATATTGCGGTGGCGACTGATCGGATCATGGCCAACTCAGGAACCCTGACGGGAAGTATCGGGGTCATCATGGAGATGGCCAATGTCGAAGGGTTGTTGAAGAAGATCGGGGTCGAAGGCATCGTGATTAAAAGCGGGCGCTATAAAGATGTGGGGTCGCCGCTCCGGAAGATGAGCGACGAGGAGCGCGCGCTGCTCCAATCCGTCATGGACGATGTCCATCAGCAGTTCATCGAGGCGGTGGCGGAGGGGCGCGGACTCGATCTGGCGGTTGTGCAGGCCTTGGCGGACGGCAGAATTTTCACGGGTCGTCAGGCCAAAGCGTCGAAGCTGGTAGACGAACTCGGTGATTTGGACGATGCCATCCAGCTTGCGGCGGATGTGGCCGGTATCGAGGGAGAGCCGAAAGTCATTGAGCCGCGCCGGCGATTTTCGATCAGAGAGTTGATCGAGTCGCGCCTGTCGGTGCTCTTTCCCAAGTTGGATTTTTATTCCGGGGTCGGGTTGAAGTATCTTATGGCGTTTTAGCGCGGTCGGGTCGGCTGGTGAGTCGATTCACACCACGAAAGGGGAGCCCATTATGACGAAGGCCCAGATCATCGAGCGTGTATCCGAACAGGTGACGACCTTGACGAAGCGACAGGCGGAAGTCGTCGTCAATACGATCTTCGACTGTGTGCGGGACTCGCTGAAGAACGGCGACAAGACGGAGATTCGAGGGTTCGGCAGCTTTCGGTTGCGGGCTCGCCGGATGAAAGAGGGTCGGAACCCCAAGACCGGCGCGACCGTGGCGGTGCCAGCCAAGAAGGTGCCGTTTTTCAAGGCCGGCAAAGAATTGAAAGAACTCCTGAACCAGTCATAACAGGAAGCGGATCATGAACTCACCAGACTCCCACGATGCGGTCGGAATAGATGTCCGTTGGACGGACGAGGCCTCCAAACGTCTTGAGCGGGCACCACTGTTCCTGCGTGGCATGGTTCGACGCCTGGCCGAGAAGAAAGCCAGAGAGCTCGGCTACGCGGAAATTACGGGGGAGCTTCTTGATCAGTTCAAGGGGCAAATGATGGGTGGGATGGGCGGCGAAGCCGGCATGGCGGATGCGGCTGAACAGATGGCGCAAGGGCATCTTCCCTGGACGGCCTCCGCCAAGGAACGGTTGAGCACGGTTCCGGAATTCATGCGCAGCATGACCAAGCAGATCGCCGAAGAGATCGCGAAGGAGCGAGGGCATCTCGAGGTGAACGTCGAGCTCTTCGAAAAAGTAGAAGCGCTGGGCGATCTCCGCGAGGCTTCGGCGCCTCCCTTAGAGTGGAGCGAGGGGGCCTTGGCTCAGCTGCACGAGAAGTTGAAAGAGTCGCCGCCGATCGCCGTGGAGTTCGTCACGGACATGCTGAAGCGGGACACGGAAGATTTGGCGAGAGAGAAGGGCGTGACGAAGATCGACGAGTCGACATTATTACAGCTATGGGCCGCGCCCCTGGAGCGAGTTGCTTGGACCGATGAGGCTTGGAAGCGGCTGCAGACGTCTCCGGACTTCGTGCGCAGCGGAATCCGCAAGGCCGCCGAGCGGCGGGCTCGGAAGCTCGGGCTTAAAGAGATCGATTCGGAGCATCTGACGGGTTTCCGGAATCAGGCCATGATGAAAGCGGTCAAACGGATTCGCTCGTTCGGATACAACGAGCTGACGTTTGAGGCCTTCGATACGGCGCTGGAAAAGACCAAGCGCCTGCAGGGGAATGATCAGGCGGAAAAACGCCTTCAGGAAATCCGTGGGCATTTTGCCGATCCGGACGTGAAGAAGCCGGAAGGTGGGACGCTCGGCGCCGATTTGATGGGACGTTTTCGCCGGTATCTCAAGGGCGAAGGGTCGCTCTAGCGGCAGGATGCCGAAAAAGGCCGCCAGCTTCGTTCTCGCCTCGAAAGCATCCTCAACGTAGCCAGGGGCTACGCCTCCGGTGTTTCCATCGGCTGCGGCCTTGCTGGGCGGCCTTTTTCAGCATCCTGCCAGTTCGCACTAACACGCAACGGATTACTCGCGCAGTTCTTGGCCACGTTGTAGAGGGACAGGCTGGGTTGATTGCTATTGAGGCGGAGAGGGGCCGTCGTAGACGGCCCCTCTCTGAGCTAGACTGCCGCTGCTTGTTGCGGCCAGAACTTATGACGGATTTGCGGGAGCGGTTCGCTGTCCAAGTTGGGGATATCGTAGAGACAGCGATCGATCGTTGCGACTTCTTCTTCGGTCAGTTCCAGGAGGACTCTCGTCTTCCAGAACTGATCGAGGGCGAAATAATCTCCTGACTGGGGCTTCTCAGCCAAGAGCGCCTTCATCTTCTCGAATCCTGCCGTGTCCACACCGGGGATGCGACCCTTATTGCGGTCGTGGCACCAATGCAGTATCTCGGCGATTCCATACATCGACAGATCAATTTTCATCATCTTGCTCATGGGTCCTCCTTGCCAAGAAAACAGTATATCCCAAACCCAACGCCGTTTTCAAAGCCTTGCTACGCCAGTCAGGACTGGGGAAACTGCGGTTTGGCGTGGATTGCTGCAGGGTGGATTGATTGCCAGGAGAAAGCGCTGGTCTGTATACTGGCGCGGCTTGCTTCAATGAGACGGCCTGTGAAGGGCACAGGTATGGAGAGGTGTCTCCCTGTCGCCGGTTCCCTACGTGAGGAGTCCTCTGTGAACAGAAGGGGCGACGGTTATAACGAGCGCCGGCGCTGGAATCTGGCGGTCGTAGCGATTGGTCTTGTTTTCTTTATCGTCAGTGGCTGTAGCAAGCAGGATCCCTATACCCCGCCTGATCTCTTCTATTACTTTGCCAGCTACAAAGTCGGCAAGAGCCCGACCACCGTGACCACGACGGATGTCAATCAAGACGGGCTGACCGATTTGCTGACGACCAACATCGGCAGCAATACGCTTTCGATTCTCCTGGGCAACGGTGACGGCACCTTCCGCGATCAAGTCCAACTGAATGTCTGTAAGGAGCCCCGCTCGCTTGCGCTGGGACTGTTCAACCGCGATGCCTATCCCGATGTGGCGCTGGCCTGTTCAGGTGGCGACGAAGTGTCGGTCCTTCTCGGTCGCGTCGACGGGAAGTTCGAAGAGGGGCCACGCTATCCGGTCCATCGGACTCCTATTGCCATCGCTAGCGCCGACCTCAACGGCGATCATGCGCCGGACCTCGTGGTCGCATTGCGGAACGACAAGATCAAAGTCTTCCTGGGGGCCGGCACCGGTGACTTTACCCCCGGGGCGCAGTATGAATATGGCGATACCCCGACATCTATCGCGTTGGCAGACTTGAATGGCGACGGGACGATCGACCTGGCTGTGACGAACGGGGGGCCGATGTCGAACGCCGTGTCCATTTGGGCCGGGAACGGAGACGGGACCTTTCGTCTTCCCACCGACTATCGGACGGACAAGCGTCCGCTCGGGGTCAGCTTTGCCGATTTCAATAATGACCGGATCCACGATCTGCTGGTGATCAACGGGGAGAAGGACAGCTTCACAACTTTTCTCGGTAACGGGAATGGGACGTTCCTGCCCGGCCATGATTCCGGCGCCGATGCAGGGCCGAACTTCGGGCTGGCCCGCGACTTCAACGGCGATCATCGCATCGACGTCGCCATCGTCAATCTCCAGTCGAACGATCTGTCGATTCTCTTCGGCCGGGGCGATGGAACCTTCGAATATCCGCCAAAAAATTACGGGACGAAGCCGGGCCCCTTTGCCCTCGCGACGTTTCGCGTCACGACGAAGGAAGAGGAAGAGCCGGGGCTTGTGACGGCGGACAACGGCAATGGCAGCGTCTCCATTTTTTTGCATCGAGGTTTGAAGGCGGCGACCGCTCCCGTTGCGGACCGGCAGTAAGGTTTGTTCCAACTCTGCCGATGACGGATGTGACGGCAAAGGGCCGTCCGCTTGACAGCCCATCGACCCTCGGCTAGAGTGCCCAATAGTGCAATTTCATGCCTATTCGTGCTCGGGTTGAGGATATCAGTGAGATCCTTTGGGTGGTGGTTTGCTATCGGTGCGCTGCTCACACTGTCTATCCTGATGGTTCAGGGAGGAGTGCGAGACCTGCTTGATGGAGCCGCTCCCGGGAACGGGGCGAGCCCCTACCTCTCGTTCGGCACGACGATTTTCGGCGGAGGCTTGCTGGCCGGCTGCTTGGCGCTGGTGATGAAACGACTTCGGTAGAGACCGACGACTGAACTAGGGCGCGCCGATGGACTGTTTGAAATGCAAAGGTTTCATGATGGTCGAGCGTCACTATACGCTGGTCAACCGGCGTCTCTATGCCCGTTGTTTGAATTGCGGATTCTGGATTGACCTTGCCGACCTGCTCCGATTCTTTCATAAAGTGATCGACAGCGGGTTTCGCGGAGGAAAGGTGCGGGAGTCCTTTACCCTATGAGCAGGAGTGATACGCGCATGATGACAAGAGACGATGAGAAGTCCTCTCGCGGGATATCCCTCGCCAATACTGCGAGGCTGCTCGTTGGTCTTGCGATAATCAGTGCGGCGACCGCCACTCCCTCCCTTGTGCTCGCGAAAAGCGTCGCGGCTCAACCGGTGCATGTCCAACCCGCGATGGCCGGGCATCAGCTGCCTCCCTGGCGAGTCGCTCCAGCCCATGGCATTTTGCTCAAGGACCTCAAGACCGGTCGGGTATTGTACGAGCATGATGCCGGGAAGCGCATGTCCCCCGCCAGTCTTACGAAAATTATGTCGGCGCTGGTCATTCTGGAAAAGGGACAGCTGGATGATCTTGTGACGATCAGCCCCAATGCCGCCAGGGCACACAAGACGCATTTGCGCGTGAAGGCTGGGCAGGTCTTCCGGTTGGAAGATCTCTTGAAGGCTATGTTGATCATGTCCGCAAACGATGCTTGCCTTGCCGCAGTGGAGCATGTGGGGGGCGACGAAGCGCAGTTCGTGGTCCTCATGAATGCCAAGGCGGCGGCCCTCGGTTTGGCCGATACACATTTCAGTAATGGCTGCGGGTTCGATAACCCGGACCATTACTCGACGGCTGAAGATCTGGCAACCTTGAGTGTCATTGCCCTCGATCAGCCGATCTTCCGGCAGTTGGTCCGTGAGGAACGGGCGATCATCACGCCGGTCAACGGACAGCATGCCTATATCCTGCACACCACGAATAAACTGTTGGGGCGCATCCCCGGTGTCGAAGGGGTGAAGACAGGATTTACGTCCAAGGCCGGCCGGTGCCTGATTGCCAAGGTCTCTCAGAACGGGAGCGATTTGCTGCTGGTGATTCTCAACTCGAATCGCCGCTGGAATACTGCGACGAACCTCATTAGCTACGGGCTCCGGGTCTCTGAAGTCCCCCACTGAATTCCCGCTGATGATCTCGACAGCGCTGAAGCGTGACGGCGCAGCCTGCTGGCTGCGCCCTGCGTCATTCGCGTAAACCATTATAGGGAGCAGTGAAAACTCGTCAGGTCTTGTCTGTGTGGAAGGCAAGGAGGGCGCGAGTTGGCAGGGGCCCAGCCCCTGCCGGACTTGCTACCGAAGAGGGGAGAACTCGACGTTGACGTCTTTCCCGAGATAGTTGATGACGAATCCCTGCTTGTCGTAGGCCAGGATGGCGCCCATCACATTTTCATCTCCGTACTCTTCCTGTCCTAACAGCTTGCGCACGTCGTCAGGGCTCTCACTGTTTAAGACGTTGCGGAAGATGCCGCGGGTTTTATAGGAAAATCGGTTATTGATAAAGATGAGATCGACCTTGCCGTCCTGGATCCGCACGCCGGCCATCGGACCGGTCGGTTTACGTTGGTCGAGCAAGAATATAAACAGGGCTTCCTGCTCTACTTTGATCCCAGGAATTTTTTCATTCACCAGCGAGTCCAATGCGGTGGCTTCGGAGTCTCCCAGTTTGACGCCAAACAACGAGACCTCGGTGCTCTTCAAACTCTTGGCATCCATCACGTCGTTCTTGCTCAATTCATAGGGCTCGGCATAGCCGGAAGAGATCCATGGGCCGATTCCTGCCATGACCAGGCAGGTCAGCGTGACCACTCGCAATACATCCTTCATCGACTCCTCCTTACCCTGGGTTTCGAGAGCTGTTTGGTGCGTGAAATCTGTTTGGCAAAACTGGCGGGGCCATGCAGCGTGTGCGCATTTTATCGAACGGCCTGGGAACTTGCAAGGAATGGTGGTTAGTTGGTGTGGTGGCTGGCGATGAGGAGGGCTCCGAGGCGCCGGAGCCGTTGAAAGTAGGGCCGACAGTCTTCGTCGAGTTCGGGGGTCAGACTGTCCAGGTCGGCGAGACAATCTTCGACGATTCCGAGCCGCTGCGCATCAAGTCCCTCGGGGCTGTCGAGGAAATACACCACGCAGCCGCTGATCACCGTATCCAATGTCATCAGCGGGCCTTCTTGAAGGCTGCCCACCTGAGGCCAGCGTTCCTCCTTGTGGGTTTCCCAGAGGGTCAGCACGGATGCCCGGTCCATCTCAAAATCCTCCGCGAGAGTGCGTGCCTCAGTTCCGACCGATCCACCCTAGCGCATGGAGTAACAGGGCCGCAAGCGCACAGAGCCCCAGCCCCCAGAATCGATAGTCGATGTCGTCCCGTCCAATGCACCAGGCGATGACCGGCTCACGCCAGGAGGGAGATCCGAACGACAAGAAGAGTCCCTTGGCGACCATGCCTCCCGCCGTCACTATCCAAAGCCATCGGTAGGGCAGGTCCTGCGCGGCAAAAAACAGGAAGGCGCCAGCGATGATGGCGAGCAGTTCCCACCGCAATATCGACGGAGACTGCTGCAGCAACTCGCGGATCTGCGTGATGATGAAGCGGGGCGCGATCAACAGAGTGATGCCATCGGTCAACCAAATGCCGGCGAGAGCGGCCAAGGCATAGTCCTTCAATCGAGAGCCTCCGCCTCAGCGCGATCCCTGCCCTCATGATAGGGCTCGTTCACGGGTAGAGCCCGCGATGGAGATGGGCCTGGGCCACTTTATCGATTCCGCTCATCAGGGCGGCCATCCGCATGGACGTGTTTCTGGAGAGGGAAAATTGTAATGTCCGATGGAAGGCGTTGGTTAGAATATCCTGCAGCCGATCTTGAATGTCCGTGGCTTTCCAGAAAAATCTCTGCACATCCTGCACCCATTCGAAGTAGGACACGATCACGCCACCGGAGTTGGCCAGGATGTCCGGAATAATAAAGACGCCCTTGTCTTGTAAGATGCGATCGGCTTCCAGCGTCGTCGGACCGTTCGCTCCTTCGGCGAGAATCCGGCAGCGCAGTTTTGCGGCATTGCGTTCGGTGATCTGCTCGGAAAGGGCGGCTGGGACCAGCACGGTGCAGTCGAGCTGCAACAAGTCGTCGTTGGAGAGCCAGTCCCCCAGCTTGGTCTCACGGAGGGTTTGGCCGTTGGTCTGGTAGCGGGTGAGGAGCTCAGGAATATCCAGCCCCTTCGCATTATGGATGCCTCCGGTTACGTCGCTCACGGCAATCACGCGCGCGCCGCATTCCTGCATGATGCGAGCGGTATGGGACCCCACATTGCCGAACCCCTGGATGGCCACGGTGCAGTCCCGCATGTCGAGCTTGAGGTGACGAAGGGCTTCGATAGTGACATAGGTCACTCCGCGGCCTGTGGCCTCTTCACGTCCGAGGCTGCCGCCGATCGAGAGCGGCTTGCCTGTGACGACGCCCGGCACCGAGTACCCCACTTGCTGACTGTAGGTGTCCATCATCCAGGCCATCACTTGGGCGTCTGTGCCGACGTCCGGGGCTGGAATGTCCTGTTCCGGCCCGATCAGCGGGAAAATTTCCGCGGCATAACGCCTGGTCAGCCGCTGAAGCTCTGCTCGCGATAACTGTGCGGGATCGACGGCCACGGCCCCCTTGGCTCCTCCATAGGGCAGGTCGGTTAAGGCGCATTTCCAGGTCATCCACATGGCGAGGGCTGCGACCTCTCCAAGATTGACGTCCGGATGGTAGCGGACGCCGCCTTTGGTGGGGCCGCGGGACGAATCGTGCTGGACCCGATAGCCGGTATAGACTTCGACCCGGCCGTCATCCATGCGAACCGGCACGCTGACAATCAGTGACCGCTGCGGAAACTTCAGCCGCTCGCGTAGATTGTGATCCAGCTCCATCGCCTCGGCTGCTTGATCGAATTGCGCCACCGCCAGCCGGAACGTTTGTGTGTCGAATTCACGCATGGGTTATTCCTTTATCAGGGGTGCAGTTGGGATGCCGCTGCAAGCTGGCGATCATGATGCTCCTCCCTCAGGGGGTCAGGAGGAAGATCGGTCCATTGCATGTTGAAGGTTCGCGCGAATGTTGCCGCGATCTGTTGTGTGACGGCTCGAGCGGAGAGGGCAGACTGTCGGACCTCTGCCATGGAGGTGATGGGACATTGTTCCAGGCCGCAGGGCAGGATATGGGAGAAGGGAGAAAGGTCCAGGTCCACGTTGAGCGCAAATCCGTGGATCGTGACCCCGTGATCGATCCGGACTCCGATCGCGGCAATCTTCGCATCGGCCTGGTTCGCGCGGACCCAGACGCCAGGTTTCTTGTCGAGGCGATAGCCGTCAATTCCCCAATGGGCCAGGGTCTGGATCAAGACCTCTTCCAACATCCGCACATATTGTTTCGGCCCTGAACAATATTGTGACAGTTTGAGAATGGGATAACCCACGACCTGCCCTGGTCCATGGTAGGTGATCGAGCCGCCCCGATCGACGGACTGGAGGCTGGCGCCTGTTTGACGAAGAGCTTCCTCTCCGCAGTTCCAATGGGTTGGCTTGGTGCTACGGCCCAGGGTGTAGACCGGCGTATGTTCAAGGAGCAACAGGGTATCCCCTTGCCGCTCCGCAATTCGTTCTTGCTGTAGTTGCTGTTGAAGGGTCCAGGCCTTTGCATAGGGGACTGGCTCGGAGAATCGGACGAGCCTCGCCATGTGCGGGGGAGGAATTGAGAGAGGCTCTGTCTTCTGCTCCGTGAAATCGTGACTCATGGGACAGACTTCAGCAATGCGGGTTTCTGAATCGAGATCGTAGACTGGACGTTTTTCCTTTGAATCGTCAGTTGCAAGACAGGCTGGTCTCCGGACTTCCGGAGGGCATGCCAGAAGTCTCCGAGATTATAAATCTGATGCTGCTCCACAGCGGTAATGATGTCTTCGTTGTGGAGGCCTCCGCCGGCAGCTGGCCCTGTCGGTTTGACATTGAGGGCCAGGACTCCGCGGTCGCCTTCCAGTTCGAAGCTGGCCATGATGCTGGCCGTGATGGTGGCAGGGGTGAATCCGATGTCGGGACGGAGGACCGAGCCGCGGGCGATCATCGATTGAATATGGGGGTAGATGGCTTCCATGGAAATCGCATAGCTGATGGCTTGAGCAGAGGGGGCGATGGCCACGTTGATGCCGATCACATGGCCGGACAGATCGACGAGCGGCCCCCCGCTATTGCCCGGGTTGATGGCGGCATCGGTTTGGATCAGGTCGTAGAGGGTTTCACCGTCCGGGGTGAGGACTGAGCGATCGATCGCGCTGACGACACCGACCGTGACGGTCGAGCCTCCCTTGAGCGCGAGGGGGTTGCCGATGGCGACGACCGACTCGCCGATCTCAAGCGTTGGAGAAGGGTTTAGCGTGGCCGGCACCAAGTCCGTGGCCGTGATCTTGACGAGGGCCAG
The DNA here is from genome assembly GCA_945905765.1 of Nitrospira lenta. Classification (GTDB taxonomy): domain Bacteria; phylum Nitrospirota; class Nitrospiria; order Nitrospirales; family Nitrospiraceae; genus Palsa-1315. Next base: position 38,967 of record CAMDPZ010000004.1, on the reverse strand, counting down.
GTCGAGCAGGAAGTCTCGGGCGACGACACGGCCTGGAGTCAATCGGCCGGTTGAGAGCCCCACCACCAGGCTCTTGATGCCTGCCACCAGGTGATTGTTCGTCAGGATATAGCCGCCCTCATCGATAATGACGCCGGATCCTGACCCTGATTGGGCCTGTGAGGGAGTGGCCGGCACGCCGCGCGTCAGAATGGTCACGACCGAAGGGCGCACTTTGGCCACGACGGCCGGGACCGAGAGAGATTTTTCATGGGAGGGGGTTGATCCGACCATTGGCTCAGCGGAGGCGATCGGCGCCTCCAGGGTCCAGGCGCTGGCAAGAAGGAATGGAATTGTGACGAAGTGAAAGAGGAGCGAGCGGATCATTGTTGTGCGCACAGTCATCATGGGGCCTCGTCTATTCGAGAGGGCCTCATTGTCGCACAAGTGCTCTCAGGGGGAAAGCCGTAGAATAGGAAAGGGGCGAGGAGCATCCTCGCCCCTTTGTACTGAATGACCGCGCTTACTGGATGGCGGCAAACATTTCTTTAATCTGAGGAGTCTTCAGCTTCTTGAGCGCTTTCGCTTCGATCTGGCGAATCCGTTCTCTCGTCACAGAGAGGCTCTGGCCCACCTGTTCCAACGTGCAGGCTTGATCGTAGCCGATCCCGAAGCGTAGCCGGATGACGGTTTGTTCTCGCGGCGTGAGCATGCCGAGAATCCGTTCAAGCTGCTGCGCCATTTCCGTCAGGTGCACATTGGCGTCCGGCGGGACTGCTTGCAGATCCGGGAGCAGTTCCCCGAATTCCGTGGTCCCGTCACCCACCGGCTTCTCCAGCGCGACCGGTTCTTGAAAGGCCTGCACGGTTTCGTGGAGTCGCTCCGGTCTCATCTTCAGCACCTCGGCCACTTCCTCGATCCGAGCCGGACGGCCCAGCTGCTGTCCGAGCCGTCTGGTCACGCGAAGGATGCGGTGCGAAGCCTCGGTCTGGTGCACCGGGATGCGAATGGTTCGCGATTGATCCGCTAGCCCTCTGGTGATGCCTTGGCGGATCCACCAGGTGGCATAGGTGCTGAATTTGAATCCCTTGCGGTATTGATAGCGCTCAGCCGCTTTCATCAATCCGATATTGCCCTCCTGCACGAGATCCAGCAGGGTCAAGCCACGGCCCGTGTAGTGCTTGGCGATATCCACCACGAGCCGCAGATTGCAGCGCACCAATTCGTCCTTGGCCTGTTCAAGCGCAATCCGGGCGGAGCGGAGGGTGGCCAATTCTTCCTTGAGCTGCTTGACGATGGCCGCCGGAAGTTTTTGCTGCCCCGTTCCTTGTGCGAGGATCTCGGTCAGGCTCTGCTCGGCCTTATCGAGCGACGTGGCTGAAAGTCCGCTCAATCCCTTGACCAGCTGGAGTGTTTGAATCGCCTCGATCACAGAATCAGTCCGTTTGAGCTTGGGGACCGCTTGGATGGCGCGGCGCAGGGCCTTCCGGATAGTACTCGTTCCGACATCGATCTTCTTCGCCAGCTCGACTTCTTCTTCTCTGGTCAGCAAGGCCCGTTCGCCGAAGGAGCGAAAGTAGAGCGACTCCAACATGAAGGGACCGCCGCTCACAGCGGTGCGAGTTACGGCCTTTGCCGGTACGACAGGCTCTTCCTCTTCGGAGGTATCGCGACCGATCACATCCAGAAGTCCGCTTGCCTCGGGATCGTCCGTATCGACGTCCTTTGCAATCGCGACCAACTCTTCCGGTTCAGGGGTTGGGAATAAATGTTCTCTCATGTCGTCGCCCCTCCTCTGACTATCTTCTGATGTTGTGTTCCGCATGGCTGTGACCTCGGTCGGTTTGTTTTTTGCTCTACTACATGAGAGACAGTGATTCGTAAAACGATTCATCTTTGATCTGTTTTCTTGCCTTTCTATGCAGCAAATCCTGTGCTGGACTGTTCATGAGAGCGGCAGCTCGCAATCCATCGAAAAGGCTGGACTGTTAGAGCGATTTAATGAGGAGATGCAAGAGGCTGTGGGGCAACCTTGCACAAGTCTGTCGGTGCAACGACAGAGCTCAGGCGCAATTGCCACATTTCATGCAGCTGAAACGATCGTCGTGAAAAGCGGCAAGAGAGAAGAGTCCGGTTGTTTGTCTGGTTGAAAACCAGGAGCAGCGCTTCTAGAATGGGCTCCTATGGCACAATTTCAATCGGGCGAACGTATCCACTTGGTCGATAAGAAGGGGCGGCAGTATGCCCTGACCTTAAAGGCCGGAGATCGCTACCAACTGAGCGGTCACAAAATCGATCATGACGACCTCATCGGAAAGCCGGACGGCTCTCTGGTCACGCTCTCCGGCAATAAGACGATGTTGGCGCTCAAGCCGACCTTCGGCGATTATGTGTTGAAGATGCCGCGGGGCGCGCAGGTCCTGTATCCGAAAGATTTGGCCCTCATTCCCATGTGGGCGGATGTCTATCCAGGCGCGCGCGTGTTCGAGGCTGGGACCGGCTCCGGAGCTTTGACGATGGCCCTTTTGCGGGCTGTGGGCCCGCGCGGTTTGGTCGTGACCTACGAAGCCCGCGAGGACTTCGCGAAAACGGCGATGACGAACATTGAACGGTACATGGGTCCGATGCCGAATCTCATTCCGCTTCGCCGGAACGTGTATGAGGGGATCAGCCTGCTCGACGATGGCTTGCCCTTCGATCGTCTCGTGCTCGACCTTCCGGAGCCCTGGCAGGTGGTGCCCCATGCGGCCCAGGCCCTCCGTTCCGGCGGGATTTATTTGAGCTTTGTGCCCACCGTCCCTCAAGTGGTGCAGACAGTGGAGGCCCTTGAGAAGGCGATGGTCTTCGGTATGATCGAAACCTTTGAAACGCTCTTGCGGACCTGGTCGATTCAGGGCCGCAGCGTCCGGCCCGATCACCGTATGGTCGCCCATTCAGGTTTCATTACCGTGGCCAGGAAAATCGAGTCCGGTTTGTGGCCCACTGCGGCTGAGGCTGTGGACGAGGGTGCCGATGACCGTGACGAGCAAGAGGACGACGCGCGATGAATCGGTTGAGTGGAAAGGTCGCGATCGTCACGGGAGGCAACGCCGGTATCGGTGAAGCGATCGCCAAAGCCTTTGCGCGCGAAGGGGCCTCGGTCGTGATTACGGGGAGACGGCAAGGAGAGCTGGACCGGGTCGTGGGCGATATCGTGAAGGAGCAGGGCAAGGCTATGGCCGTGACCGGCTCAGTCACAGATGAAGCGCATGTGCAGGAGACAGTGCGGCGGACGGTGCAGCAGTTCGGGCGGATCGATATTCTCGTGAACAATGCCGGCATCGGGGATTTCGGCAAACGTCTGCATGAGACCGATGATGCGACCTGGGCGCAGGTCCTCGACGTCAACTTGACCGGAGTGTTTCGCCTGACGCGCGCGTGCCTGCCGCAGATGCTGAAGCAGGGAAATGGCGCGATCGTCATGATTTCCTCCATCGCAAGCCTGGTCGGCCTTCCCACCTTGTCTGCCTATGCCGCCTCCAAGGGGGCGCTGGATGCCATGACCAGAGCCCTTGCGGTCGATTACGCCAAGGACGGCATCCGCTGCAACGTGGTGAACCCAGGCCTGATCGATACGCCGATGGCCGCTCCTTTAATGAGCAACCCCGAGCAACTAAATCCCATTCTGGCGCATTATCCTATCAGGCGAGTCGGGAAGCCGGAAGAAGTGGCCGGCATGGTCCTCTATCTCGCGTCCGACGAGGCAGCCTGGGTCACAGGCGGAACCTTCCCGGTCGATGGTGGCATGACCATTTCCTGAGGCGCGGTGATTCTCGAACCTATGGATATCAACGCACATACTCAGTTCTGCGGCGTCATCGGTAATCCCGTCGAACATTCGCTCTCGCCCGCGATTCATAATGCCGCGTTTCAGAAACTCGGTTTGAACTTTGTCTATCTGGCCTTCCGCGTGGAAGCGATTGGCGACGCGATCAAGGGGCTGCGCGCCCTGGGTAACTTTCGTGGCGCCAGCGTGACCATTCCCCATAAAGTAGCGGCCGTACCGTTTCTCGATACGGTCGAGCCGACCGCCCGTCATATCGGCGCGATCAATACGATCGTGGCTGAGGGCGGAAGCCTGACCGGTTACAACACCGATGCGACCGGCGCCTTGCGCGCGTTGCGCGAAGGTGGCGTAGCCTTAAAAGGGCAGCATGTGGTCATGCTCGGGTCCGGAGGCGCGGCCCGCGCGATCGCCTTTGCGCTCGGGACAGAGGCGGGAATCGCACGGTTGAGCTTACTGGGAATCGACGAAGGGGAGCGCACCGCTCTGGCGCAGGATCTCCAGTCGAAGACAGGGCTGACAGTGCAGGCAGCGCCGCTGGATGACGCGACCCTGCGACAGGTTTTGCCGGAGGCTCAGGTGCTGGTCCATTGCACCCCGATGGGGATGTCGCCCAATGTGCAGGGAACCTCTGTGCCGGCTCCCTTGCTCCATGCGGGGCTGACGGTCATGGACATCGTGTATAACCCCCGGGAGACCAGGCTGCTGAGGGAGGCGAAGGCGGCGGGCTGCCGCACGATTCCAGGGCTCGAGATGTTCCTCCATCAAGCAGCGGCGCAGTTCGAACTCTGGACCAACCAGGCCGCGCCGACCGACGTCATGCGCGCCGTGCTGGAGTCCCGCTTCTCATGAATATCGTCCTGATCGGCTATCGGGGGACCGGCAAGAGTACGGTGGGCCGGCGGCTTGCGGCGCGGTTGGGACGGGACTGTCTGTCGACCGACGCAGAGATCGTCGCTCGGGCGAAGCGGACCATTCCGGAGATCGTGGCGCAGGAGGGCTGGGAGCATTTTCGCGATCTGGAGTCTGCTGTGTGCCGTGATTTTGCCGGCCGCGACCAGCTCGTGATCGATACGGGAGGCGGGGCCATCCTTCGTCCGCAGAATGTCGAGGCGTTCAAAAAGAGCGGCACCGTATTTTGGCTAACGGCCTCCGTCGAGACGATCGCGAAACGCATTGGCGGGGATAATCAGCGTCCCTCGCTGACCGGGACCAAATCGTTCGTCGAGGAAATTCAGGACGTGTTGCGGGAGCGGGAACCGAAGTATCGAGCCGCCGCCGATCACATCATTGCGACGGACGGTCGAACGATCGATCAATTAGTCGAGGCGCTGTTTGCGCTGCTTCCCCGTTCTTGACAAGGCTTCACTCGAAGTGTTTGAAATAGCCGATGCGCCCGTAGCTCAATTGGATAGAGCATCGGACTTCGGATCCGGGGGTTGGGGGTTCAATTCCCTCCGGGCGCACCATCCTATCTCTCTGTATTCCTGTATGAAATCGGCTCACTTTAAGGAAGCCTTGGCCCAGTGCTATACTGTGCAGGCTTGCGGGTTTGTTCCTGTGGGCGGTAGCGCGGATACGAGCAGCCAACAAGAGGAGGGGCCAGTATGAACCATGTTGTCCTTCACGATGTCCGGGCTGGATTTTTTCTGATGGTGGGGCTGACCATGTTGGCCTTCATTTGCGCAATTGCCGCATTGAGCACTGTGATGCATCCACCTCGCTGGGCTGATCGCAAGTTAGCCCAATTCTAAAGAGTTTCTTTTTTACCCTCTCATTTTTCAGCTCTTGAGCGCGCGGCTCTCCGTGCGCTCAAGAGCTGCTTGCCCCTCTGTTTCGCCTCTCAACTGCTTGATAATTCAGGTGAAATTCACGCTATCCGTTAGTGGACTCGCTTTTTCATTCAGGTGCTATATTTTACCTACATAGGCGAAACCTTATTCCAAGGGAGGGGAACAATCATGATCGGACGTCCGACGAAGACCAGTGTTGTAATCGCGATGGGACTTGTCCTGCTGGCAGGACAGGGCTGTAGCATGAAATGGCTGCAGTCTGATGGAGAGACAGGAGCCGAAGGCGGTCTGACTCAAGGTCGTTCGGACGGAGGATTGAGTGGTTTTTCCAGGAATCCCATGGAAGAGCGGTTGGGCCGTGGCGGAGATATCGCATCGCTCGCCTCTACCGGGATGAGCGCCCGTCAACGTGCAGAATTAAGCAAAGAAGAACAGGCGGCCATCGAAGCCGGCTTGCAAGATGTGTTTTTTGGCTATGACCAGTGGCTGTTGTCGGATAGCGGCATGGCCGCCTTAAACCGTGACGCACAGTGGCTCAAGGACCATCCTGGCGCTGTGATGAAGGTGGAAGGCCATTGCGATGAACGGGGAACGGCTGACTACAATGTGGTGCTGGGCGATAAGCGGGCGAAGGCCGCCCGTAGCTATCTGGTTGAGTCCGGCGTGAGCCCCAAGCAGGTGGCGATCCTGTCGTATGGCAAGGAACGTCCGTTCTGCCGGGATCAAGACGAAGCCTGCTATCAGCAGAATCGTCGCGGACATGTGTTGTTGAAGCTGAAGCAGTAGTGAAAATATTTACTCTGTTCGAGAAGCCCCGGCCCGCTCAGTCGATGAGCCCGGGGCTTCTTGTTTAAGTTGGACTGAAGGGGGCCGGGCCATGATGAAGAATTCCGCCAAGGCCAGCGCGAAGAAATCGAAGCCCCGTGCCGGCAAGGAAGAATCGTTCAAGGAGCAACGCCAGCAACCGCGTTTTACGTCGCAGTTCAGGAGCACCTTTTCTGGAGGGCAACGGGAGGGCCAAGGCCGGACGAGGGACCTCTCCATCGGTGGTTGTATGATCGAAACGGATTTCCCGGTTGTCGAGGGCACGTCTTTCGAATGCCGCATCTATGTTCCAGGGCTCGATTGGCCCCTGCGCATCGACGAGGCTCATGTGCGTTGGGTGAAGGCCAAGACCTTCGGGATCCAGTTCACCAAGATTCAGGCGGATGAGAAGGCGAAGCTCAAACAAGTCATTGCCAACCTCGACGCAGAAGGCGCTGTGTAGTTTCTCCCTCCCCCGTTTTAGTACTATTCAATATAGGTCGGACGAATCGCCCTTCCCGTACGGACGAGGCCGCTTCCGTTCGTCCCGTGATGTATTCGCGAGCCAGAGTCTCGCTATGGTATAAGGCCTGCGCAAGATTCGACGCGAAGATGCTTCGATTCTGATATCGTACCGTCTCAATCATGGAGCAAGGGGTTCGTAGGATGGAACAAGCAGTGCGGCCAACAGTCTCGCGATACGAAATCGCCACCGTGGCCGGCGGGTGTTTTTGGTGCCTTGAAGCGGTCTATGACCAGATGCAGGGTGTGGTGTCGGTCGAGTCAGGCTATATTGGCGGCCAGGTGGATGCCCCGACTTATGAAGCGGTCTGTAGCGGAAGAACCGGCCATGCCGAAGCGGTGCGCATCACCTTCGATCCCGCCATCGTTAGCTATCGTGAGTTGCTCGAAGTTTTGTTCGTCATCCATGACCCGACGACACTCAACCGGCAGGGGCATGATAGCGGGACGCAATACCGCTCCGCCATTTTCTTCCATACGCCGGAGCAACAGCAGGTGGCGGAGGACGTGATCGCGGCGATCACCAAAGAGGGCCTCTACCCCAACCCCATCGTGACGCAAGTGGCGCAGGCTGGGATCTGGTACGAGGCTGAACCCTACCATCAAGAGTATTTCATGCGGCATCCCTTCGAAGGATACTGTACTGCAGTCGTCCTGCCCAAGGTTATCAAGTTTCGCAAACTGTTTACCGCAAAACTCAAACCGTAGCCTGCCTCAACGTGTAGCTCTTGCTGCGCCGGGCGAACCGGTTTACTCGTCTAGCCAGGCATCGTCGTGCCCCGCTGTCTGGTCCGATGTGCGCAGCGCTTTGAAGTCGAACAGCTTCTGGTCCAGGAGGAACGGCAGCGATACGTTCGACAGGGCGGCGAACATGCTATCCGTGCAGCTGGGTGAGCGCTGTTCCCATTCCCGCAAAAATTCTTTGACCTCTTTCCTCTTGAGATCCTCTTGTGAGCCGCAGAGATTGCAGGGAATAATGGGAAAGGCGCGCAGCTCCGCATAACGCGCGAGGTCGCTTTCCCGCACGGCAGCCAATGGCCGAATGACCAGATGTTTGCCGTCTTTCGAGCGCAGTTTCGGCGGCATTGTCTTGAGCTTGCCGGTGTAGAAGAGGTTCAGGAACAGGGTTTCCACAATGTCGTCACGGTGGTGGCCTAGCGCGATCTTGGTGGCCCCTAATTTCGTGGCGACGTGGTAGAGGATGCCACGCCGGAGTCGGGAGCAGAGGGAACAAGTTTTCTCTCCCTCAGGGATGAGCCGTTTGACGATGGCGTAGGTGTCTTGCTCCTCGATATGAAAGGGCACGCCGATCTTCGTGAGATAGTCGGGGAGCACATGGGCCGGGAAGCCTGGCTGTTTTTGATCCAGGTTTACCGCGACCAGGTCGAAGTGAACCTTGGCATGGCGTTGCAAGACGAGCAGTAAGTCGAGCAGGGCGTAACTGTCCTTCCCTCCTGAGAGGCAGACCATGATTTTGTCGCCCTCTTCGATCAGGCCATAGTCGCCGACGGTTCCCCCGACGAGCCGCAGCAGTTTGGTTTGCAACTGCTCGGTGGCATCGTCGAGTTTGCGAGGTGTGCGCGGGGAGCGGGTAGACTGTGACATGGGTCGGCATTTTACTCGGTCAGTTGCGCCACTGTCGATCACCATCCAGCATCTGGCGTGACGGCATATATTGCCTAGGCCGGTTCATTCTTGCACTCAATCGGACATTTTTCTCCATCTTGCAGGACTATCCATTGGATGGCCTCCTGACTCAGGCCAATCCTGAAACACCTGCTATATTCTCTAGAGGGATTCTTGCAGAGTGCCGGACGGAGGATTGTGTCCATGCATCGAGCGCAGATACAGACAGCTGCCCAGTCAGAGGGGAGCCAGCCGGAGCCTGAATGGGTCTCGTGGTCCGACGAGAAAATTCTGGCTCTTCCCATCTGTCGCCTGGGTCTCACCCTTGAAGGGGGATTCCTGTCAGAGCAGATCGCCCAACTCTATGCCGAGCTCGAAGCCAGGCAGCTTACCTTCCGTCCCCACTTCTGGTTGTCGAACGAATGGTTTACCCCGGATGGTGTGCCGGGAATCGCCATTCCATTTTATCTGGCCCATCCGCGCCTCGCCAAACTTGAAATGGGGCAGATGCTCGAGATCGAGGGAGGGACCGCGGAATGGTGCATGCGCATCTTGCGGCATGAGGCAGGTCATGCCATTGAGAATGCCTATCGCCTCCGCCGTCTCCGCAGCCGGCAGCAAGTATTCGGCCGCTCGTCGGATCCCTACCCGAAATATTACAGTCCAAGACCCTATAGCCGGAGCTTCGTGCGCCACCTCGACGTGTGGTATGCGCAGAGCCATCCGGATGAAGACTTTGCCGAAACCTTTGCGGTTTGGCTCACGCCCGATTCGACCTGGGCCGATCGCTACAAGGGTTGGCCGGTTCTCAGGAAGCTGCAGTATGTGAACGGGTTGATGCAGGGGCTGGCCGGCGTTCCGCCCAAGGTGGTGACGAACGAGGAAATCGATCCGTTGCCCGTGCTGAAGAAGACCCTGCGAGAGCATTACGAGCGAAAGCGCAAACATTATGGCATCGAGCACCGGTCGTTTTACGATCCGGATTTAAAGCGGTTGTTTTCCGACTCGCCGGCCCATGCCGACAAAATGAGCGCCGCCACTTTCCTGAATCGTTTCCGCAAAGAGGTGCGCCGTAAAGTGTCGGCCTGGACGGGGGAATATCAATATACGATCGACCAGGTGCTGGAGGACATGATTCAACGCTGCCGCCAGCTGCATTTGCGGCTTCCGCTGGCGGAGGAGCAGGCGAAGCTGGACTTCACGATTCTGCTGACGGTCCACACGATGAACTATTTACGCAGCGGGCGGCATAAGGTGGCGGTATGAGGCGGCTGCGCGTCCTCGTCCTCATGCACGAAGACCTGGTCCCTCCGGATCACCTCAGCGGGCAGGATGCAACCCGCGCCGCCTGGAGGACGGAATACGACGTGGTCTCTACCTTGCGGAAGCTCGGCCATGACGTCAAACCGATCGGGGTCAGGAGCGATCTTGGCGTGCTTCGATCCGCCGTCGAAGAATGGAAGCCTCACATCGCCTTCAATCTGCTTGAGGAGTTCGATGGAGTGGCGGTGTACGATCAGAATGTCGTCTCATATCTTGAGCTGCTGCATGTGCCTTATACCGGGTGCAGCCCTCGTGGGTTGATGCTGGCGCGGGACAAGGTTCTCTCCAAGAAGCTGTTCTCGTTTCATCGCATTCCGTTTCCTGATTTCATGGTGGTGCCGCAGGGGCGGGCTGTGAAGCGGCCCAAGGGCCTGTCGTTCCCGCTGATCGTCAAGTCAGTGACCGAGGACGCGTCGCTGGGGATTTCCCAGGCCTCCATCGTTCAGGACGACGAGAAGCTTAAGGAACGAGTGGCCTTCATTCATACGAGCATCGGGACTGGCGCGCTCATCGAGCAATATATCGAAGGGCGCGAACTCTATGTCGGGGTGATGGGCAACGGCCATGCAGAGGTCTTGCCGGTCTGGGAGTTGATCCTGGATAAGCTTCCGGATGATGCCAGGCGGATTGCGACTGAGCGAGTCAAATGGAGCCGGACCTATCAAGATAAGTATGGGATCGATTCCGGCGAAGCCAAGAACCTCCCGAAGGGGAAGGCTGAGGAGATTCAACATCTCGCGAAACGTGTCTATCGCTCGCTCGGCCTGAGCGGCTATGCGCGCATCGACGTGCGGATGGACGAACAGGGGAATGTTTTCGTGCTGGAGGCCAATCCCAACCCGCAAATCGCGCATGACGAAGATTTTGCGGATTCGGCGCAGAAGGCCGGCTATAGCTATAAAGATCTGTTGCAGGAATTGATCAACATCGGTCTTCGCTGGCAGCCGGCTAAAGCGGCGTAGCGCCGCTTCACCTCACTGGTTCGAACCCCTCATCCATACTATGGGCTGAAGCGGAAGCCGAACAGCAGGGCGACGCTCGTGCTGTCCTTTTCCTGGAGCGACGGCGCGAGGTTGATATCGTGGAGATTGACGATCAGGGTTGAGGACAGCGCGAGGTTATGGGACGTCTGATATTCGACTGAGAGGCCGAGGGGGATATACCAACTTGTGTCGTTGCGGTCGATGCGGGCCGCGCCGGCTCCCCGGTCGAGATCCGCGTGGATCAAGCCGATTCCGGTGAAGGGCACCAGGTTGATGCCGTTCTTCAAGCGAAAGTGATAGCGGCTGACCCCGGCGAAGGAGACTTGAAAGAGATCGCCGACCGGGCTGAGCTGCATCATCGGCCCGATGGAAAAGTTGCGATCGAGATAGTAGTCGGCGCTGAGCGCCATGGTGAAGACCGTGCCGTTGACGGTTCCCGAGGTGAGCCCCAGGTCGCTTCCGAATCCCCAGCGTTGTTCGTCGGCGAGGGCGGGAGTGGCAGATACGGTGCTCGCGGCGACGATCGCCGCCAGGGCTGCAGCACAGGCCCATCGAGAGAATGAGTTGGCGATAGATTGAATCATAGTGGCGGACTTTAGCATGGGGCGCGCGGCGCAGACAAGTTGCTTGAGGCGGCCGGTGCGAGTAGCGTATTCTCTCGGCTCTTGAACGAGGGAAGGATGGGTCTATGTCCGCTCATGCCATGACACCGAAACAAGCAGCGGTTGCGCTGATCGCCGCGATGCCGACCGGTGTGTCGGTTCAGCAGTTAGAGGAATATGGGATTGCGGCGACGACGGAGCAGGCCCAGGCGATTACGAGCGAAGTGCTGTCGCTGAACCTGTTTTGGATCTTCGCCTCGATTGAGGCGCATATTCCGCAGAAATATCAGGCTGTGCTGTCGGAGTTCATTCTGGATACGATGGAGGCAGGTTGGGGCACGACCATTCCCGTCGGGTCGATGGCTTGGGCTTCCTACCTCAACGAATGGCAGGAGCGTCGCGGTCGCTATGGCCGTCTAGTGGAAGAAGGGATGAATCCGCTGGGGATCAGCGCAGCCGCAGCCGATTTGATGGAGGAACGCCAACTGGTGAATGAGGACGAGCGGCGGAATCTCCTGACCTTTTTGATTGATTTCGCGCCGGTCGAGACTTACGGGCAGTTGTTGCAAGACGTCGGGTAATCTTTCTCTGTGCCGAAGCCTGTCAGAGGTAGCGGTGGTCGAGGACCTTCCCCGTTCCATCCAGCTCATAGAGCAGCGGCGCGCCGGTCGGGATATTCAACTCCAGCACTTGTTCACGTGAGAGCTGCTCCAGCTCCATGATCAGGGCCCGCAAGCTGTTGCCGTGCGCCGCGATGAGGATCGTTTCCCCTTTCAGGAGATAGGGCTTGATGGTCTGTTCATAGTAGGGCAGCACTCGCTCCGCTGTGTCCTTCAGACTTTCCCCGCCCGGCGGAGGCACGTCGTAACTCCGCCGCCAGATTTTCACCTGAGCGTCGCCGTATTTCTTTGCGGTCTCGGCCTTGTTCAATCCCTGTAGGTCGCCATACATCCGTTCGTTGAGGGCCTTGTCCCGCTCGATGGGAATTTTCGGTTGACCGATCACGTCCAGCGCCAGCCGGAGCGTTTCGTTCGCCCGTTCGAGCACGGAGGTGAAGGCGCGATCGAAGGTGAAGCCCCGGAGTTTCTCCCCCGCATTCTTGGCCTCCTGGATTCCTTTCGGCGTCAAGGGCACATCGACCCATCCGGTGAAACGGTTTTCCAGATTCCATTGTGATTCGCCGTGACGCAGCAGCACTAATCGAGCCATGGTCTATTCCTCTTGCGCCGGAAGGGATTTCGCGGCAGGTCGCAAGCATACTGGAACAGCCGATCAAGTCAAGCGGTTGCTTTCGCCTGGCGCTGGCAGTACCATTCCGCCTGGTTTTCTCCAGAGAGGATAGACTGCCCGTATGACTGCCTCGCCCCCCCCCGATATGAACTGGTCCGCACTGGAAGTATGGTGGAGCGGAATCGGTGAGCGGTTACAGGTCGCCGACCGGGCCTGCGATTTCTTCACAGGCATGAGAGCGGGCCGCGTCTTTGACCGGATCGCGCAGGCCGGCGGCCAGGCCGACTATATCCTCTTTGTGCTCATGCGTTATTGGGTGCCGACGGTGCTTCCGCCGCCGGGCCGAGAGCGGCTTACCAAGAACGACCCCGACTATTGGCTGGAATCGGAGCAGATTCTCAAGGCGGCCACCGCGCGCCTGCGAGAGCTCAAGCCCCTCATTGAATTGTTGACCACGCCGAATCCCTTGGCAGAGCCAGTCTTCGGAGGGGGAGGGGCCTCGTCTCCGGTCGCGGAAGTCGAACTGGGCAAGATGTTGGAAGGCATTGCCGAGGTGGCAGGGAGCTACGGAGGCCCGGACTATACCTCGGTCATCAAGCAATTCGACCCGGTTCCTCTTCGACAGACGCAACCCTTTAAGCACAATAAAAAACACAGCGCCGAGCTCTGGGTGGTGTTCTTGCTGCGCGAGCATTTTCGCAGCCTCGGCCTCGGCAAGGATCGCTACTGGCAGTTGATTGCGCCGGTCTGTGCGGCGGCGGCCATCCTTCAGCCGAACGGCCAGGCCTATGCGCCGGATGAATTGAAGTCCTGGTGGCAGAAGAACTGGCCGCGCACCTATACGCAGCTAGAGCAGAAGCAGGAATCTTCCGACTCGGGCGGCGCCGCCTACGAACAGGATTTCGGGTGGTTTCAGGCTTGGATCGGATGGCAGCGGAGCCGGTAGCAGGATGGTGAAAGCGGCTGCCAGCGTCGTTCTCACGCTCCTCGTCATGACCGTCATACGTCGGTCGTCAATCGAGCAGGACGCATGGCGTGATGCGTTCCGCATTTTTCTGCGCGTAATTTGATCGACTTGTGTATCCAGCGTGGAGCTAGGTACTCGTCGTGCCCGTTGCTGCTGGCTTGGCCGGTTTGGCCGGCAGCTGATCTCCGCCCGGCAGACCATCCTGCAGCAGCTTGATCATCGTCAGCGCAAAGAAGATGTACATGGCGACTCCGACCCAGATCACGTAGGGCTGGACGCCTCCGGCTTCCTTCAAGGCCTCGTCCTGTTTCACCGGATCGGTCCAGGCGCTCTTCTTGATCTCGCCGATCTGCTCGCGGCAATGCCAATAGTACAGATAGTTCGCGGTGGCTCCGGCCATGATGCTCCAGACAAGACCCACGGTGAAGTCGCCGGTCAGGTAGGTCGAAAGCATGGGGCCGAGGGCATAGACCAACGCATAGACATACATTTTCCGGTAGAGAAACCAGAGGAAGGAAATGTAGAGAAAGGCCGGCCAATTCCAGGTCAGCGCAAATTTTGGCTCGTCGCCTAAGCCGAACTTCTTGAAATGTCCCATGTAGCGGTCGGCATGGGGGCCGATGAATTGGCGCCAGATGGCTTCATCGCTGGGTGCGACGGCGGCTGGTGCGACGATCGGAGCCTCAGGCGCGGCGGCCAGCGAGTTTCCGCATTGGTAGCAGAATTTGGAGTCTTCTTGATTTTGCTGTTGGCACTGAGCGCAGGGTTTCATCCGCCAGAGACTATCATAATGCAGCGTCATCCGGGTAAAGAAGCAGCGTGGTCCTGTGCCCCGTCCGCGGCCGCCCATTTCAAGTTGCTTCCATCGTCTGGCCTATGCTACCTTCCCTTACTTTACAAGGGGATACGTCTGTCATGCCGACAGAAGAACTGAAGCAAGACGCCGCACGGTATTTAATGCAGACCTATACGCGTCAACCACTCGCGATTGCGCGGGGACGGGGGACGAAGGTCTACGATTTTGAGGGGCGCGAGTACCTCGATTTCGTCGGCGGGATTGCGGTGAACATCCTGGGCCATGGCCATCCGGACCTGGTTCAGGCCATCCAGCGCCAAGCCGCGCAGCTGATCCACACCTCGAATCTCTATTACACGGAACCGCAAGTGAAGCTGGCGCAAGTGCTGGTGGACCATTCGTTCGCCGATAAGGTGTTCTTCTGCAACAGCGGGGCAGAGGCGAACGAAGCGGCGATCAAGCTGGCCCGCCGTTATTCGCATGACAAATATGGAGCAGGGCGCTTCGAGATCGTCACGATGAAGAACTCGTTTCACGGGCGGACGATGGCGACCTTGACGGCCACAGGCCAGGATAAGATTCAGAAGGGCTACGAGCCGTTGCTTCCGGGCTTTCGTTACGTGACCTTCAACAGTTTGGAAGAGCTGACCGAGGTTGTGACCGACAAGACCGCGGCCATTATGCTCGAGCCGATCCAGGGTGAGGGGGGCGTTCACGTCGCGGATCGCGAATATCTGAGGCAGGTGCGGGACCTCTGTACGAAACGAGACGTGCTACTGATCTTCGATGAAGTGCAGACGGGGATGGGACGGACGGGGACTCTCTTTGCCTATGAGCAGTTGGGAGTGCAGCCTGACATCATGACCCTGGCAAAGGGGTTGGGCGGAGGCATGCCGATCGGCGCCTGTCTCGCGACCGATTCCGTGGCCCAGGCCTTTTCGCCCGGCAGCCATGCCTCGACATTCGGCGGCAATCCCTTGGCTTGCGCCGCGGGATTGGCTGTGTGCCGTGTGTTGCTGGAAGGGCAGGTGCTCGATCAGGCGCGCCGGATGGGGGACTATTTCGCCAAGGGGTTAGCCGACTGCAAGGAACGGCACCGGGTCGTGCGAGAGGTGCGGGGCCTCGGGCTCTTGCAGGGGATGGAGCTCGCCATGGAGGGGAAAGTCGTCGTGAGCGAATGTCTAGCTCGCGGCATTTTGATCAATGGGACCGGCGAGCATGTGCTGCGGTTCGTGCCCCCGTTGATTATCAGCCAGCCGGACATCGATCGACTGATCGAGACGCTCGGACAGATTTTCAGCACGCAGGCCGCATGAATTGTACTCACGCCGATTGGACAAGACGGGCATGACGACACGAACGGTAAAAGCGTCGGCCGGCAAAAAAGATCTTCTGGATATCGCCACCATCAGCAGGGCGGAGATGGAGCGTTTGCTCACGTCCGCAGTCCTGCTGAAAGAGAAGCAACGACGCGGGATTCCCCATCCCCTACTGTCCGGGAAGACGCTAGGGCTCCTCTTCCAGAAACCTTCGACGAGGACGAGAGTCTCCTTCGAAGCCGGCATGAACCAGTTGGGCGGCCATGCGCTGGTGTTGCCCATGGGCGAGATTCAGCTCTCGCGCGGGGAAAGCGTCGCCGATACGGCGCGCGTGTTGTCCTGCTATCTCGACGCGATCGTGATCCGCACCTACGACCATGCGATCGTGGAGGAATGGGCGCGGGAAGCGACGATGCCGGTCATCAATGGATTGACCGACCTGAGCCATCCCTGCCAGGCCCTGTCCGATCTGTTGACCATTCGCGAGAAGAAGGGCCGGTTGAAGGGGGTCAAGATCGCCTACATCGGCGACGGCAACAATGTGGCGAATTCCCTGATCGAGGCGGCGGCAAAGATGGGGATGGTGATCGCCCTCGGTTGTCCGTCCGGGTATCAGCCGGAGCAGCATATTGTGGACCGGGCCAGAGTGGAAGCCGAAAAAACCGGCGCCTTGATTGAGATCAGCCAGGATCCCCATATCGCGGCGAAGGACGCGGATGTTATCTACACGGACGTCTGGATCAGCATGGGCCGCGAGCGGGAGCATGCGCGACGGTTAAAAGTATTGGCTCCCTATCAAGTGAACAGCCGCCTGTTGCAGCGGGCCAAGCCTGACGCGATCGTTATGCATTGTTTGCCCGCCCACCGGGGGGAAGAAATCAGCGCCGAGGTGTTGGATGGTCCTCAGTCCGTGATCATCGACCAGGCGGAGAATCGCTTGCATATGCAGAAGGCGATCTTAACGAACCTATTAGGCAAGAGGAGTCGAACGAAACGATGAGTCGTGGCAAGAAGAAAGTCGTGTTGGCCTATTCCGGCGGGCTCGATACCTCCGTGATTTTGAAGTGGCTGCAGGAGACCCATGATTGCGAGGTTATCGCATTTTGCGCCGACCTGGGGCAGGGCGAAGATCTGCAAGCGATCAAGGCCAAGGCGAAAAACCTGGGCGTGAAGAAAGTCTATGTCGAGGATTTGCGCGAGACCTTCGTGAAGGACTATGTCTTCCCGATGTTGCGTGGCAACGCCATGTACGAAGGTTGTTATCTGCTCGGGACCTCGATCGCGCGGCCTCTCATTGCGCGGCGGCAAGCCGAGATCGCGATCCAGGAAGGCGCCGAGGCTGTGTCGCATGGAGCCACCGGAAAGGGCAACGACCAGGTCCGGTTCGAGCTGACCTACACGGCATTGGCGCCGGATCTCAAGATCATCGCGCCGTGGCGTGAATGGACGATGGGGTCTCGGCGCGAATTGATCGAATATGCCGATCGGCACGGCATCCCCGTCACAGTGACGAAAGCCAAGCCCTACAGCATGGATCTGAACTTGTTCCATGTGAGTTATGAAGGCGGCATTTTGGAAGACCCTTGGAAATCGCCGCCGGACGAAATTTTTCAAATGACCGTGTCGCCGGAGAAGGCGCCGAACAAGCCGCTCGAAGTCGAGATCAGTTACGAAGCCGGCAATCCTGTCTCGGTCGATGGCAAGAAAATGAGCCCTGCCACCCTGTTGGCCCACCTCAATAAGCTGGGTGGCGCCCATGGCATCGGCCGCGTCGATCTGGTCGAGAACCGGTACGTCGGGATGAAGTCGCGCGGGGTCTATGAAACGCCGGGCGGGACGATTCTCCATGTGGCGCATCGCGGGATCGAGTCCTTGACGATGGATCGCGAGGTGCTGCACTTCAGGGACAGTTTGATTCCGCGCTTCGCCGATCTGATTTACAACGGCTACTGGTTCAGTCCGGAACGGGAGATGCTCCAGACGGCCATCGATGCGGCGCAGCAGGACGTGACTGGCACGGCGCGGGTGAAGCTGTATAAGGGGAGCTGCACGTTGGCGGGACGTAAGTCGAAGAACTCGCTTTATCGTCTCGATATCGCCACCTTCGAAGAAGACCAGGTCTATAACCAGAAAGATGCCGAGGGGTTCATCCGGTTGAACGCCCTGCGGTTGAAGATCCGAGCCCAGCGAAAGAAGGCCACGACCTAATGGCACGAGCAAAGGGCCGCAGCCCCGCCGCGTCGAAAGGCGAAAAGGCCTGGGGCGGGCGGTTCACGCAAAAGACGAATCGGTTGGTGGAAGCCTTCACCGTCTCGGTGGCGGTCGATCGCCGGCTCTATGCGTATGACATTCAGGGGAGCATCGCCCATTGCCAGACCTTGGGGAAGGCGCGCGTATTGACCGCCGCTGAGGCCAAGACGATTGTGAAGGGGCTGGAATCGGTGAAGAAGGAGCTGGATCGGGGCCGCTTTCGTTTCACGCCACAAGATGAAGACATTCACATGGCGATTGAGCGCCGGTTAACGGAATTGATCGGGCCTCTTGGCGGCAAGGTCCATACGGGCCGGAGCCGGAACGATCAGGTGGCGCTGGATATTCGACTGTATTTGCGGGATCAGCTCGGCCAGCTCATGGTGCATTTAGAGAATTTCCAACGGGTCCTGGTGGCGAAGGGGAAGGCCAACCGCACTGTGGCGATGCCTGGCTATACGCATCTGCAGCGGGCGCAGCCGGTCCTGTTCGCCCATCATCTTCTGGCCTATGTGGAAATGATCGAACGGGACAAGGGGCGGGTGCGCGATGCTGTGGCGCGGTTGAATGTCATGCCGCTGGGGTCCGGCGCGCTGGCCGGCACCAACTATCCGGTCGATCGTGCGTTTACGGCTAAGCTGCTGGGCTTTCCCTCCGTCACGCAAAACAGTCTTGATGCTGTGTCTGATCGCGACTTCATGATCGAGGTGGCCTCGGCGCTCTCGATCACGATGATGCATCTCTCCCGGCTCAGCGAAGAATTGATCCTCTGGTCGTCGCAGGAGTTCCGGTTCGTCGATTTGCCCGATGCCTTCTGCACCGGCAGCAGCATGATGCCGCAGAAGAAGAATCCCGATGTGCCGGAGCTGGTGCGGGGCAAGACGGGCCGGGTCTATGGCCATTTGGTGAATCTGCTGACGACGCTCAAGGCCTTGCCCTTGAGTTATAATCGGGATCTTCAAGAGGACAAGCCGGCCTTGTTCGATGCTCTCGATACTGTCACCGCCTCAGTGGAGGTCTTGACGGAATTGATGCGCCGCCTCACCCTGAATCGGGAGGTCCTCAAGCGGGCGGTAGAGGGTGGCGGGATGTTAGCGACGGAAGTGGCGGACTATCTCGTGGGCCGAGGGGTGCCGTTTCGTGAAGCCCATGCGATCACGGGCCGTGTGGTGCGGGCCGCCTTGGATCAAGGCCGTGAACTGACGGATTTCTCGCTTCAGGAGTTGCGGGAATTTTCTTCGCGTATTGACAAGGGCCTCTTCGCCCGGCTGACGGTCATGGCCGCGATCGACCAGAAGTCTCAGATAGGCGGAACGGCCAGGGCGCGAGTGGAGCAGCGCATCAAAGAACTGGAACGGAGGCTCTCGTGAGGATACGGAGGCCCAGCGCGACATCCATTGTGGCTACGGTGATGATGGGACTCTTGGTGGCTTGCGGGGCCGTGGGGCAGCCGGTTCCTCCAGGAAATGCCGGGGTGAATTTGACGATTAAAGAGCAGCAGAAGAAAGAGAAGCTGGAGTTGTTGCGACAGCGTAAGGCCGCAGCGGGGGAGGAATTCCCTGATCTGCCGCTGGAGCAATTATTATTGTTGGAGGAGCAGGGTGTGGATCTTCCCCCGTTACGACCGGTGGGGACTCGCTAGCCGTGATGGCGCAGCCGGAGGGCGTCTCGCTCGCCGGCCTCGAATTTCTCAATAAGGATTTTCAGGATGAACAATTTCGAATATCGACAGGGCGAATTATATTGCGAACAGGTCCCGGTCAGCCGGATTGCGAAAGAAGTTGGCACGCCCTGTTATATCTATAGTTATTCCACACTCGTGCGCCATTTCCGGGCCTACGACGGGGCCTTCAAGAGTCTGCCCCATGTGATTGCCTTCGCCATGAAGTCCAACTCCAATATCGCGATCCTCCGCCTCATGGCGAAGGAGGGGAGCGGAGTGGATATTGTGTCGGGCGGAGAATTGTTTCGCGCGCTCAAGGCCGGCGTGCCTCCCTCGAAGATCGTGTTCGCGGGGGTCGGCAAGAACCATGAGGAGATTCGCGAGGCCTTGAAGGCCGATATCCTCATGTTCAACGTCGAATCTCCGGCTGAGCTGCAGGCGATCAATGAAGTGGCGAAGTCCGTCGGGGTTAAGGCGCGGGTCGCCCTGCGCATCAATCCCGATATCGATCCGAAAACGCATCCTTACATTTCGACCGGCCTCAAGAAGAGCAAGTTCGGGATCGCCGCCGATCGGGCGCTGGAAGAGTTCACGTTGGCCGCGTCGCTCGCCAATATCGATGTCGTCGGGGTGCATAAACATATCGGGTCGCAATTGACCGAAGTCACTCCCTTCGTCGAGGCCGTGAAGAAGGTCGTGACATTGGTGGCAGCCTTGAAGCAACAGGGCATCAACATCCGGTACGTCAATATCGGCGGCGGACTCGGCATTACCTACTCGGACGAAACGCCGCCGCTGCCGCAGGAGCTCGCGGATGCGGTGTCGCCCTTGCTGAAGGATTTGAATGTGACCCTCATCATGGAGCCGGGCCGCGTCATTGTCGGCAACGCCGGCATTCTCGTGACGAAGGTGCTGTATCGGAAGGACGGCGAAGCGAAACGGTTTATCATCGTCGATGCGGCGATGAACGATCTGATCAGGCCGAGCCTCTACGGGGCCTATCACGAGATCCGCCCCGTATCGGAAGAGGTTCTGAAGCGGCCCAAACATAATGTGGATGTCGTCGGTCCGGTCTGCGAGTCGGGCGATTTTCTAGCAAAAGACCGGTTGCTCCCGGAGGTGAATCCCGGCGACATGCTGGCGGTGATGAGCGCCGGCGCCTATGGCTTCGTGATGGCCTCCAACTATAATTCGCGGCCGCGGGTGCCGGAAGTCTTGATTAAAGACGGGGAGATTCACGTTATCAAGACTAGGGAGACCTACGAGGATTTGGTCAAAGGCGAAACGATTCCGGCATTTCTCGACTGATGAGCGGCGCGGCAGACGCGTCTGTGTGAAGGAGCCAGCATGTTTACAGGTGCATTGATCGCCATCGTGACTCCGTTCCGGAACGGCAAGGTCGACGAGCGGGCCTTTGGCGACCTCATCGAATGGCAAATTGCCAACGGGACGAACGGGATCGTGCCCTGCGGCACCACCGGCGAATCCGCCACTCTCTCGCACCAGGAACATCACCGGGTGGTCGAACTGACGGTTGAGGTGGTCAATCGTCGCGTCCCCGTGATTGCCGGGACCGGCTCCAACAGCACGGCGGAGGCTGTGTCCCTTACGAAGCATGCCAAGGAGGCGGGGGCCGACGGGGCCTTGATCATCACGCCCTATTACAACAAGCCGACGCAGGAAGGGCTGTATCGCCATTACAAGTTGATTGCGGAATCCGTGGATCTGCCCCAGGTGCTGTATAACATTCCCGGTCGAACCGGCGTGAACATGTTGCCTGCCACTGTGGCACGGCTCTGCGGGTTATCGAGCATTGTCGGGATCAAGGAGGGGAGCGGATCGGTCCAGCAGGCCTCCGATATCGCGAATATGTGCGGCGACCGGATGACCGTGCTGGCCGGCGACGATGCCCTGACCCTGCCCATGATGGCGGTCGGAGGCAAGGGCGTCATCAGTGTGACCTCAAATATCGTTCCGCTCCAGATGGCGCAATTGGTCAAGGCCTTCCTGAGCGGGCAGGTCGAGGAAGCGCGGCGGATTCATTTCGCCTTGTCGCCGCTCTTTACCGCGCTCTTCTACGAGACCAATCCTATTCCGGTGAAAACGGCGTTGGGTATGATGGGGAAAATCGATCCGGAATTGCGGCTGCCGCTCTGTGAGATGGCGACGGACGCGAAGAGCCAGTTAACGCGGGCCTTGAAGGACGCAGGCCTTATTTAGCCGGGATCTTCCGGTACAGGTGATGATGCTATGACCAATGTGATTGTTGCAGGGGCTGCCGGTCGGATGGGCTGTCGGCTGGTGGCGCTGATCAAAGACTCGACCGTCCTGACTCTGGCTGGTGCGATCGAAGGGAAGGGCCATGGCGCGTTGGGTGCCGATGCCGGGGAGACGGCTGGTTGCGGACGCGCGGGCGTTCCGATTACCGACGATCTCGCGGCGCTGCTTGCTCGCGGCGAAGTCGTCGTTGATTTCTCCTCTCCTGAAGCGACCTTGAATCACCTGCGAGTGGCGGCGCACCATCGGCGGGCGATGGTGATCGGCACGACGGGGTTTTCGCCTGCCCAGCTCGAAGAGGTGAAATCGTTGGTCAGCCAAGTGCCTTGTGTGATGTCTCCCAATATGAGCGTGGGCGTCAATCTGATCTACAAGGTCATCAGCGAGATGGCGAAAACCTTGGGAGACGAATACGACATCGAGGTAATCGAAGCCCATCATCGGCTCAAGAAAGATGCGCCGAGCGGAACGGCGCTCAAGATTGCGGAGGTCTTGGCGGAAGCCGTGAATCGCGACTTGGACCAGGTTGGCGTTTATGCCAGAAAAGGCCTCATCGGGGAACGGAAAAAAGGCGAGATCGGGATTCAAACGATCCGGGCCGGCGACATCGTCGGCGACCATACGATTCTCTTTGGCGGGATGGGCGAGCGCATCGAGGTCACGCATCGAGCGAGCAGCCGTGACACCTTCGCCGGAGGCGCCTTGCGAGCTGCCAGGTGGGTGGTTCAGCAGCCTCCCGGCCTATACGACATGATGGATGTGCTGAGTCTTCGCTAGAATCCTGCCCTGTCCTTGTGCGATCGGTCGTGACGAATCCTCCACCAATCGTCGGCGTGGTATCCCAATTAACATGGTCGAACGTAATGGTTGCGCTACTTCCCAGAGCGGGAGGTAGTTGCAGTAGCCCTGTGCGGGATGGACGAGTCTGGAGATAGGGGCCTCTATGCCATAGGTTCGCCTATGGGCAAAGAAGTCCATCATGGATCACGGACAGGGCTCACCCGATACTCGTATAGACGAGGTAGGGAGACCAGTCGTTCTCCGTTTGGTCATCGCAGTGGAGTGACGAATCTCAATCCCCTACAGGGGGCGAGGCAGTCAGAAGGCAAACCGCTATGAAAGATAGCGTGAGCTGCCTTCTGCTCGTCGTGCGTGAGCTGGTACTGTTATCGCGCGGATTAATGTCGAGCGGTAATAGGCCGAGGTTCTTGACCCGCTGATTTCCGACGGCCACAGTTCAAACATGCAAACACTGTGATCGCAAGCCCTGCGTTCAGATCCACTGCCCGTTCCGGTAACATTGACCCGCGGCATTTATCACAAGTCATCATAGCAACACTCTAGCACGTTGCGGGCTAGAGGCATATACATCTGAAGTACTAGGTCTTATTGGGGATGAGGGCCCTTGATGCGCAGGGCCATATGGGCCATTTGGACGTAAACCATGGATAAAAGGCAGTTAACGCTTGGATAAAACGGCTTATGGAGTTCTTGACAGAGTGTGGACTGTCCCATAGGATGTGGCATCATGAAAGGGTACCACCATGTATAGGATCATCTTTATTCTTGGGCTACTTGCAGTACTGTACTTTCTTCTTCGGAGGGCCTTGCGGGAATTCAAGGGCCAGGGCCAGCCAGAACGGCTCTCTTCAGGCAAGGATCAGATGGTGCAGGATCCGGTTTGCCGGGTTTTTGTGCCCCGGGGCGTAGCGGTGACGGAAGATATCGGGGGGCAGACCTATTATTTTTGCAGCCGATCCTGCGCGCACAAGTTTCAGGAGCAGCTCGCCGGTTAGCAGCCAGAGTAACTGTAGTCTGAGAGTTTTTCTTCTTTATCGAACTTAAGCGTGATTTGGCATTCATTGGGCGAGAAATTAAAGAGAGGCAAGCTGGATTTGCCGCCGGCGATGCGGTAATAGGTCCAGGTTTCGCCGCCGAAAAATCTTGGGGCCTTGCCGTTTGGCGTTCCCCAGTTTTTCTCAAACCAGGCTTTATCTTTGCCCTGCAGCTCAGCCGGTTTGAGCGACTGTTCAAGATAGGGGTTACTGCCGCCGCAGGCAGTGAGGAGCAGACAGCAGAACAGCAGCCAGGTAGATCGTTTCATGGTAGGTCTCCTCGTCGTAGGCGTCGGTCGATAGATAAATCAATCAACGGGCCGATCACAATCGAATCTTAACTGCCATGCAGAGACCTGTCAAACCGGGCGATTCGGCAGACCGTTGCGCATCGTTCGAGTTCTTCATAGAATGGCTGCCATCAAATGTATACACGAACGTCTCATCTCGATATGAAAGGATAACCCCATGAAGTTTTTTCTTGATACCGCCAACGTGAAAGAAATTCAGGAAGCAGCCAGCCTGGGACTGCTCGACGGAGTGACCACGAATCCGTCGCTCGTGGCAAAGGAAGGGCGCAGCTTCAAGGAAATGCTGGTTGAGATTTGCAAGATTGTGGATGGGCCGATCAGCGCAGAAGTCGTCAGCCTTGAGGCCGATGACATGGTGAAGGAAGGGAAGGAGCTCGCGAAGATCCATAAGAATATCGTCGTGAAGGTGCCCTTGATTGCGGAGGGATTGAAGGCCACTAAACGATTGGCTGCCGAAGGCATCAAGGTGAACGTCACCCTCTGCTTCTCTCCGACTCAAGCGCTTCTAGCGGCGAAAGCCGGCGCCTGGTGCGTGTCCCCCTTCATCGGCCGGCTCGACGACATCAGCTCGAACGGGATGGAGCTGATCCGTCAGATTTTGACCATCTACCGCAATTACGATTATAAAACCCAGGTGTTGGTTGCCAGTGTGCGCCATCCTCAGCATGTGGTCGAGGCCGCGCTGATCGGGGGGCACATTTGTACGATGCCCTTCTCGATCTTTCAGCAGATGGTGAAACATCCCTTGACCGATATCGGCCTCAAGAAGTTTTTGGCGGATTGGGAAGCCCAGGCCAAAAAATAATATCTAGCGGGCTGCTGAAAAAGTCCGCCAGGCCAGGAGACGGCGAGCGATGAACGAGGAAGCTAATCTCGTTTCATCGTTCAGCGTTCACAGTTATGTGTGTGCTGCGGCCTTGCTGGTTCGAGTGCCTGTTGATTCGGTGAGTCGCTGGCGTGCCGTGGAAAAAATGTGCTGAAACATCGGGCGGGTTAAGAGTCCGGTAAAAGTGTTTTGCTGGCTCGGATGGTAGGAGCCGATTAGCGTGATGCCCCAGGGAAGTGCTTTGACGACTCCATGGGAAAACTTCGGGAGCGGTGAGGGGAGTTTCAGCCCCTCATCGCGACAAGCCCTCAGATAGTGATCGAAGGCAATCTTGCCCAGAGCTACCACCACCTGGGTGTTCCGTAACAGTTTCAGTTCCTCCCGCAGATAGGGCCGGCAGGCCGTGAACTCTTCAGGAGCCGGCTTATTATCAGGCGGCGCACAGCGGACCGTCGCGCCGATGTAGCAATCCGACAGCTTCAGTCCATCGTCTCGGTGGTGCGAGGCGGCTTGATTGGCGAAGCCGAATCGATGCAAGGCGTCATAGAGCCAATCCCCGCTGCGATCGCCGGTAAACATCCGCCCGGTTCGATTGCCGCCATGGGCGGCCGGCGCAAGTCCGAGCACGTAGAGGCGGGCCTGGGGGTCTCCGAACCCCGGGACCGGTTTCCCCCAATAGGTCCAGTCTTCAAACTGCTTTCGTTTTTCCGCCGCGACCGTGTTTCGATAGGCGACGAGCCGAGGGCAGATAGTACAGCCGGCGATGCGATCGTTGAGGAGAGTGAGTGCGCGCATAGTCGGTGCAGTCTAGCATGAATTTGAAAGTCGATCCTGCTTGCCGGTCTTTCGCTGTGCTGATAGCATGAAGCCGTAACGTTAGATGATTCTTCCGATAGATCATAGGAGGTAGGATTGGCATGACGACGCGGGCTCAGCGCGCATTAGTGATCAGTGGCTTGTGGATGGCCGTCACGCTCCCGGTTTCAGCAGGGACTCAACCGCAGCCTGCGGTGAAGGAAAGTACGCCGCATGCTGGAGTGAATGGTGACCTTGAGCGCGATCTGGGGTTGATCGATCCCCTCGATAATCCCAACGAGTCAGAGGGGCGTCTCGTCATCCTTCCTGAAATTAAGCGAGAAGGCGACCGCTACTTCCTCAGTTCGTTTAAGCTGCCTGATAAATTGACCTTTGCCGGCAAGCCGGTCCCTCTCGATAACTGGCAGGTGCGCGAACGCATCGAGTACGAGTTCTATCAGTTCTTGGAAGATCAGGGCGAAAGCATCATCCTGGCCAAGCGCACCGGGCGCTGTTTCCCTCCAGCCGAAAAGCAGCTGGCTGAGGCCGGATTGCCGGACGATCTCAAGTACATGTTGCTGGTGAAGAGCAAGTGCGTGGCCGCCGCCTATTCAAAGGCAAAAGCCTCGGGCCCCTGGCAGTTTATCCCCTCCACCGGGAAGCGCTATCGCCTCAAGAGCGACGAGGTTCTTGACGAACGTCGCAATTTGGAAATGTCGACGGAAGCGGCGGTCAAGTATTTGCGCTATCTCAAGGACTTTGAGAAGAACGATTGGTTCATGGCCATGGCCTCGTACAATGCCGGAGAAGAGCGAGTGCGCCGGCTCCTGAAGGAACAGAACATTACCGACTATTGGAAGATGCATGGGCCGCGGGAAACGATGCGCTATGTTCCGCGCATCATTGCCGCCAAGGAAATCTACTCGCAGCCGGAGAAGTATTTGGGGCTCAGCAAGAAGGACCTCTACATGCCGATGGAAACCGAAACGGTTACCATCAATGTGAAAGATTCTCAGCGAGCCCTCACCTCGATTGCCGAGGAATTCGGGACCTATTTCCTTGAACTTAAGATGTTGAATCCTGAGTTCAAAAAGGATGCGCTCCCGCGTGGGGTCTATCAGATGCGAGTCCCGCGGCAAAGCTGTCCGACTCGGTGCTTCAAGCAGGAGAAGGCCCCCTAACGGGGGGCTGGTCCGGCGAGTCCCCTGTGCTCGCGCAACGCGCGGTCTGAGAAGGCCCTCGTTGGACGCGCGCAGTGGGGGACTCACCGGACCATCGTAAGATAATATATCCAGCGAGCCCATCAGCAGTCCGATGCAGATTCCTTCCTCTCCTATCAAGCCACTGCTAAAGAAAATACTCAGTCGAGGACTGGACGCGGTCGACGCCTATGCGGCGGTCGGCCGCGCCATTTCCAGGGACGGAGCGGCTCTCACCATCGGCCGCCGCCGATACGATTTGAACAACTATGAACGGGTGGTCGTGGTCGGAGCAGGCAAGGCCACGGCTCCGATGGCCCAGGCGGTAGAGCAGAGGCTGGGCCATTGGTTGCACAGCGGGTTTATCGTGGTGAAGCAGGGCCATGGCCTGCCGATGAAACGGATCCTCGTGGCGGAAGCAGGCCATCCGGTTCCCGACCGGTCAGGTCAGCGCGCGGCAGCCAAGCTCTGCGCCATGGTGTCAGCACTCGGGCGGCGCGATCTCTTGATCGTGCTCCTGTCCGGCGGCGCCTCCAGTCTCTTGCCGGCTCCTGTCGCAGGGGTGACGTTAGCCGACAAGCAACGGACCACAGAAAAACTTCTGCGTTGCGGCGCGACCATTCGTGACATCAATACCGTTCGCAAACACCTCTCGCGCATTAAAGGCGGACGGCTCGCTGAGCTGAGCGATGCCACCGTGGTGACGCTGATCCTGTCCGATGTGTTGGGGGACGACCTCAGCACCATCGCATCGGGGCCGACGGTTCCAGACCCCACGACGTATTGCGACGCGATTGCGATTTTAAAGCGCTATCGTATCTGGATGACGGTCCCGCAACGAGTACGGCAGCATCTCGACCGGGGCTGCCGGGGTCTTGTGAGTGAAACGCCGAAGCCAGGCTCCCCTTTATTCCGTCGTGTCCGCCAGCATATCGTCGGGAATAACGGAGTGGCGGTCAGGGCTGTCGCCCGCGCAGCCAGGGAGGCTGGTTTTCTGACTATCGTGCAAGAGGCCATAACCGGAGAGGCTCGTGAGGCGGGGCAGCGGTTTGGCGCCAGGGCGAAGACGCTGTTGCGCAAGGGTAGACCGGTGCGCAAACCCTGCTGTCTCGTGGCCGGTGGCGAAACCACCGTGACCGTGACGGGGAGGGGCACAGGCGGGCGGGCGCAGGAATTCGCGACCGCCGCCGCGCTGGAAATCGCCGGTCTGGCCGAGGTGTGGGTCGTAGCGATCGGCACCGATGGGACCGATGGTCCGACCGATGCGGCTGGTGCCGTGGTCGACGGCGGCACGGTGGCCCGAGCGCAGCGGCTTCAGGTAAATCTCGCAGGGGCCCTGAAGGGCCACAATACCTATCCGGCTTTGAAGAAGCTCGATCAGCTCATCGTCACTGGCCCCACCGGCACGAACGTGAATGATCTTTACCTCCTCCTCGTGCGGTAGGTACTATCCGTTTCAATGGATCGCCCTTTCATCCTTCCTTTGGCTGCCTGCACAGAACCAGCTCTCGTTGGAGGGAAAGCCGTTGGCTTGGCTCGCCTGCTTGCAGGAGGATTCTCCGTCCCCCCGGGGTTTTGCGTGACGACGGTTGCGTATGATCGCGCGCTCCGCTCGACGGGGTTTTCTCCGGCGGAACGATGGAGCGCAGCCCTACATACGTCCGGGGCAGAGCGTCAGAAGATCCTTTCCCAGTGCCGCATCACCATTAAAAATTCTGACATCGCTGAACTGACAGCTCAGATCCTTGAGCAGGCGCGGTTACTGGATCCTTCGTTGCGGAGGCGCTGGGCCGTGAGGTCGTCGGCTACGAACGAGGACGGAGCTTCGGCCAGCTTTGCGGGGATCTACCTCACGCGCCTTGGCATTCCGTCCGAGGAGATCGGTCTGGCGATGAAAGACCTTTGGCTGTCGATGTGGAATGAGCGGGTGTTGAATTATCATGCGACGTCCGGCTTGCGCGATGTTCCTGCTATGGCGGTTCTGCTCCAGCCGATGTTAGAGGCGCAAGCAGCCGGTGTAGCCTATTCCATCCATCCGATCACAGGGCGGGCGACTCAGGTGGTGATCGATGCGGTGGCGGGGCTTGCGGCAGCCCTCGTGGAGGGGCGAACGACGCCGGACCACTATGTGGTGGAGATGGACGAGCAGGGGCAGCCTCTCCTGATTTGCGACAGGAGAATCGCCGGCCAGATTCACGCCTTGCGGATGACCGGGCAAGGCCTTCGCGACCTGCCCTTGCCGGATGAGGCCCTGGGCCGCGCCATCCTGTCGGACGGTCAACTGTTTGATGTGGCCCGCACCGCCAAGCGGATCGAGCAAACGTTCGGCCATCCGGTGGACCTCGAATGGCTCTGCGACGATCGCGGCCTCTGGCTGCTTCAAGCCCGTCCCATTTCAGGGAGAGCCCGGTCCCCGCAACTGACCGACGATGACTGCGAATGGTCGCGGGCTAACTTCAAGGAAACCCTGCCGGAGCTGCCGAGCCCGCTCGCTCTGTCGTTTCTCGAACAGTTCATGGAGCGTTACATCCTAACACCCTATCGGCGTTTGGGCTGCCGAATCCCAGAGGGGATTTCATCGGTCCGCATATTCCAGGGCCGGCCCTACATCAATATGACCCTGTTCCATATGCTCATCGCGCAACTGCGGGGCGATCCCTTCTTGTTGATGGAGCAGATGGGAGGGGCTGCGCTTGTCAGGGTGCCGGAGGTCCGCCCGCTGGGATGGTTGGCTTTCGCCCGCGCCGGCTTCGTGATGATGGTCGAGATGAGAAGGGCGGTGAGACATGGGCCGGCCTGGTTCGCGGAGATGAAGGCGCTGGCGGACGAGCATCGCGCCGAGCGGCTGAGTCTTGTCTCCTGCGAAGACCTCGCGTTGCGCCTCGATGAGATCGAGCGATGGCTCGACCGGCATGAATTGACCTTTGCCATTGCGGGAGGGGTGTCGCAATGTTTGCAAGCGCTGGGCGGTGTGCTGCCTCGCTGGCTGGGCGAAGACTGGCGAGCTTTGTTGAACGGGGCGCTCCAGGGTCAGTCGACGGTAATCAGCGCGCAGCAGATTGTGCGGCTGGCGGAATTGGCGGACAGGGCTCGACGCGATCCTTTCGTCCTGTCTCTGTTCACCGCAGAGGGATGGGATCAGCGTGAGGTTCGGCGTAGGTTGGAGGGGACGGCGGTTCTCCGTGCCTTCAATCGCTATCTCGACGACTATGGCCATCGAGGGGTCGGCGAGTCGGACGTCCAGTCGCCCAGGTTTTCCGATCGGCCGGAATTATTGCTGGCGGTCTTGCGCACACAGATTCTCTCCCCCACCGGCGTCACTCCCGCCGACATCCTTCAGCGCCAAACCGTGACACGGGAAGCGGCCGTGGCAGAGATTCGCGCCCGCTTTAGCTGGCGCCTCCATCGATGGGCCGTTTTTTCTTGGCTGTATCGCAGGCTCTGCCGGTTCTTCGCCCTCCGGGAGGCGAACCGGCATCATCTGATGTATTACTCGGCCGCGGCGCGCAGTCTGCTGCTGCGCCTCGGCGAGCGATTGGTTGAGCAGGGGCTCCTCTCGACGCAGGAGGATATCTTTTATCTCACGAATAACGAACGAGCCGACTTGTTAGCAAGAGGGTCACGCGATTGGCTGGAACGAATCCAGACTCGCAGGGCCGATCGAGAGCGGTCTGCCGCAGTCAACGTGCCGGACACAATCCGGGATTGGCGAGATGCGGTCCACGGCCTGGGCACATTTCCCTCTGCGGTGTCCGAGGGGACGTTGCAGGGCATCCCGATCAGCGGGGGATTGGTCGAGGGGCCGGTGCGTCTTATCCGGTCGATGGAGGATTGGAGCCGCGTCAGACGAGGCGACATTCTTGTGGTCTCGGTCATCGACCCGGGTCTGGCTCCCCTATTCGGTGTAGCGGCGGGGTTGGTCGCCGAAATGGGCGGCACGCTCTCCCATGGCGCCATCATCGCTCGCGAGTACGGATTGCCGGCCATTGCCAATGTGCCGGGCCTCACGACGAGACTCCGGGAAGGCGATCGAGTCAGTCTGGATGGGGCGCGAGGGGAAATCATCATCCGACGCCCTTGACCTTTCGCGACAGTTTTCGTACTCTCCGAAATCATTATTTTCTCATCGCACCACCCAACAACGGGCTTGAATATCGGTCGACGGCATGACCGGGATGGCCACCTATGATTGACGGCACGGCCTTTAGCCTCGGGGCTCTTGTCGGAAGTCTCCTCGGCGCGTTGCTCGCCGGGTTTTGGGTGGCGGCCCGCGTCCGCGCGACATGGCAGGGACAACTGCTGACGACCGGCGAACGGGCGCAGCGGGCTGAGTCGCTGGCGGAGGAATTGCGCCGTCAATCGTTGCAGGATCGCCTCGATCTCGACCAGGTGAGACAGAATCTTGCGGAGGCCTCCCAGGCCCGTGCCGTGGCGGAGACCAGAGCGGCGGAGGCGGCGCTCCATCTCAACGAACAAAAGACGTTGCTGGGCCAGGCGAGACTGGAGTTGGCCGAGACCTTCCAGGCCCTTTCCGGCGAAGCCCTCAAACAGAACAACGAAGCCTTCCTGAATCTCGCGCGCAGCTCATTCGAAACGCTCCAAGCCGAGGCCAAGGGCGATCTCGCCCAGCGGCAACAGGCGATCGACAGTTTAGTCAAACCCCTGCAAGACTCGCTGCATCGATACGACGACCAGCTCCGGCAGCTGGAACAGTCGCGGCAAGCGGCCTATGGAGGCCTCGATCAGCACCTCAAGCTCCTGGCCGAATCCCAGCAGAAACTGCAATCGGAGACCGGCAACCTCGTGAAGGCGCTGCGCGCGCCGGCCGTTCGTGGGCAATGGGGCGAGATTACGCTCAAGCGTGTGGCCGAGTTATCCGGCATGGTGGCCCATTGCGATTTTTTCGAGCAGGAATCTATCACGGTCGACGGCAGCCGGCTCCGTCCCGACATGGTGGTCCAGTTGCCGGGCGGGCGGCAGATCATCGTGGATGCCAAGACCGTGCTGGCCGGTTACCTGGACGCGCACGAAGCGGCGACCGAAGAACTGCGACTCGAAGGGATGCGCCGTCACGCGGCCCAAGTCCGGTCCCGCATGGACGAGTTGAGTCTGAAAGCCTACTGGAATCAATTTGCGCAGGCGCCGGAGTTTGTCGTGCTCTTTTTGCCGGGCGAACAGTTTCTGGGCGCCGCGCTGGAGCATGACCCCAGACTGATCGAAGACGGATTTCAGCGGAGCGTGGTCCTGGCGACCCCGACGACGCTCATGGCATTGCTTCGGGCGGTCGCCTACGGATGGCGACAGGAGAAAATGACCGAGCATGCCGAGGAGGCCGGGCGGCTAGGGAAGGATCTTTACGAGCGGATGGCCGTGTTGACGGAACATTTGAACGACGTCGGACAGGCGCTGGGGAAGAGCGTTCTTTCGTACAACAAGGCGGTCGGGTCGCTTGAAACCAGAATCTTGCCGGCGGCCCGCCGGTTCAAGGAGTTGGGTGTGTCGTCGGAGAAAGAGATTCCCCGGTTAGACCCGGTTGAGTTTGTTTCACGCAAGGCCTTGCCCTTCGAGGCTGAATAGGGAGTTCGTATGATCGACGAGCAGGTGATGGTGGACGATTTCCATCGGGCATTCGATATTGTCGTCAGTCCCGCTCCGACGGTCGTCGACGGGCGGACGCGCGAGCTTCGGGTCAAATTGATTCAGGAAGAATTCGACGAGTTGAAAGAGGCGATGGAATCAGGCGATCTGCCGTCCATTGCCAAGGAGATGGCCGACCTTCTCTACGTCGTCTATGGCACGGCTGTGTCCTATGGCATCGATATGGATCCGGTCTTTCGGGAGGTTCATCGTTCCAATATGAGTAAAGTCGGCGGGCACAAGCGTGAAGATGGGAAATGGGTAAAGCCGGCGAGCTACTCGCCGGCCCGTATCGAGCCGATTCTTGCGGAGCAGGGTTTGATGCAACGTGATGCCCCGTTCAGCTCATGAAGGAGCTGCATTGTCCCAGTTGCGGAGCCCCCTTCGTGCGTGTGGTGTCCCAGGCTGGCAGGGTCGAGCGCCTGTTGGGCTTCGTGAATGTATTGTCGTTTCGCTGTCAGCTCTGCACGAATCACTTCCGGTCTTTCTCGCCAAGTGCGCGCCACGAGACTCAGGCGTCCGATCGACGCCAATACACCAGGCTGGCCGCCTTCATCGAGGCTCAGGTCCTCGACGGTAATCAGCCTGCCTCGACCAACCGAATCACCGATATTTCAATGGATGGCTGCGCCCTGCAGGCGACAGGGCTCTCGAAGGGGACCGTTGTCGAATTGCGGTTGAAGCCAACGGTGGAGGAAGACACGATTCATATTGAGCGGGCGCTGGTCTGTTCCGTTCGCCCGGCTTCAACTGGGCTCAAGTTTTTGAGTATCCCCCCGGAATATCACCGCCGTCTTAGCCAAGTCGTCCTCGGTCTTCTGGTCAGCCAACGTTCCTACCTCAGCTCCCACGAGTAATTCTCTGAACGTTGAGCGATGAGCGCTGAACCGGGTATCGTTTTTCCTCATCACGCATCACCCGTCACGTATCACTCACTGTTCAGCGTTTGACTAACATATTGTCGATGAGGCGAACCTTGCCGATTCGAATCGCGCCGAGTAAGAGGGTCCGGTCTTTAACCTGCTTGAGCGGCTCCAAATTCGCCGGGTCGCAGAGGGCGAGGTACTCGATGTGTGCTGTCGATTCTTGCGCGACCGTTTTTCTCATGATGCGTTCGACCGTCGAAGCAGTCTTTGCCCCTGCCTCGATAGCCTGGCGACCAGCCTGAAATGATCGGTAGAGGATGGTGGCGGCTCGTCGGTCGTCAGGGGTGAGGTAGCGGTTGCGGGAACTCATGGCGAGCCCGTCCTTCTCCCGTATCGTGGGCCGGACGTCGATAGCCACTCCTAGGTTTAGATCGGCCACGAGCCTCTTGATCAGCGCCGCCTGTTGGTAATCTTTCTGGCCGAACAGGGCCAGATGGGGCCGTACGATCCCGAAGAGTTTCGTCACGACTGTGGCGACGCCGGCGAAGTGATGGGGGCGGGCTTGTCCTTCCCATCGCTGCGAAATTTCCGGAACCGTCACGACGGTTTGAAAGCCTTCGGGATACATCGCGCCTGGCGTCGGCTCAAAACAGACATCTACCCCTTCTGCGCGGCAGAGCGCGCGGTCGTGGGTAATGGGGCGAGGGTACTTCGTCAAGTCTTCGGTCGGGCCGAACTGGGTCGGGTTCACGAAGATGCTCACGACGAGAGCATCGCAGCGCAGTCGCGCGGCTCGGATGAGGGAGCGATGGCCGTCATGCAGCGCGCCCATCGTGGGCACGAAGCCGATGGTAAGGCCTTCCTTCCGGAGTCGTTCACTCCAGGCAGCCATGGATCGTGGGGTGCGAAGGATCTTCATGAGCCTGGCGACTGGCTGCAAGCGGGGCGTGAGCCATAGCGAGTCGAGGGTTGCGGAAACAGGAGACGGACTTCCGGTTGTTTCCCCGCCTCGGCAAGCAACTGACTGACTGTACGTTGAAGCGAGGGATGCAGGAACAGCGGATCGAGCTCGTTCAAGGGCATGAGGACGAACCGGCGTTGGTGCATGCGAGGATGAGGCACAGCGAGATCCGGCTCGTCGATGATCCGTTGGCCGTAGAATAAAATGTCCAGATCGATGGTTCTGGGACCCGATCGATTCTCTTCATCCCGGCCGAGCGCCCGCTCGATCTCTCGTAGAATCGTTAAGAGGCTGTTCGGCGTGATATCCGTCTCGATCTGCACGACGCCGTTCAGGAACCATCCGTCTCCCGGCTGGGCATGGTCGTTCACCGGTTCTGTCTCATAGAGCAGCGACACGCCCAGGAGCTGGGAGTGGGGCAAGAGGCTCAGCAATGTCACGGCTCGATCGCAGAAATCCAGCCGATCGCCGACATTCGAGCCAAACCCGATGAAGACCGTCTCGCGTCCCATCTTTTCTTACTCTCTTCTGAAGGATGATCGTGGCGCACCGTGAGACGAGGTGCCGGGGCGAGAGGCGACTGCGCGCGTCGAACGAGCACATTCTGATCGTGCGCGTTCCGCGAGCAAGCCTTCGCCACGGCATCTCGCCCCCAGCCTAGAATCCTACTTTTCTAATCCGCTCCACCGCTTCCGCCAATCGTTCTTTCGTCGTGCACACGGTCATCCGGATATAGCCTTCGCCCGGCGCCCCGAAGCCGTTGCCCGGCGTCGTGACGATTCCCGCCTTCTCCAGCAAATGAGCGGTGAAGGACGCGGAGGTATAGCCCTTCGGCACCGTGACCCAGATGTAGAAGGCGGCAGGAGGCGAATCGACTTCCAGTCCGAGCTGCTTGAGGCCTGGGACGAGGGTGTCGCGCCGTTCCTGATAGATCTTGCGCAGGCCGTCTGTGACTGAGTCATCCAAGCCCAGCGCCGTGATCCCCGCGGCTTGCACCGCTTCGAACACGCCTGAGTCCAGCTGGCTCTTGACCTTGCCCAGCCCGGCCAAGATGTCCTTGTTGCCGACGACGAATCCGAGCCGCCAGCCCGTCATGTTGTAGGTCTTGGAGAGCGAATGGAACTCCACGCCGACATCCTTCGCGCCGTCGATTTCCATGAAGCTGACAGGAGGTTTGCCGTCGTAATAAATCTCCGAGTAGGCCGCATCGTGACAGACGATGATCTGGTTCTCCCGGGCGAATTCGACGACGCGCTTGAAGTAGTCCTTGCTCATGATGACCGAGGTCGGGTTGTTCGGGGAGTTCAACCACATCAACTTGGCTTTCTTCGCCACGTCCTTCGGGATCGCATCGAGGTCCGGCAGGAATCCGTTGGCCTTGGTGAGGGGCATGATGTGCGAGATGCCGCCGCAGAAGCTGGTGCCGACCGGATAGACCGGATAGCCGGGGCTTGGGACTAAGACGATATCGCCGGGATCGACGAAGGCCAGGTGGATATGGCCGATCCCTTCCTTCGAGCCGATCAACGTCAGCACTTCGTCGGCAGGGTTCAGCGTGACGTTGAACCGGCGCTTGTACCAATCGGCGACGGCCGTCCGGAACGACAACATGCCTTCATAGGAGGGATATTGATGGTGCTTTGGATTCTTGGCGGCTTGCGCCAGGCTTTCGATAATCGGGGCCGGCGTCGGCAGATCGGGATCGCCGATGCCTAAGTTAATGATATCGACTCCCTTGGCCATCGCTGCCTGCTTCATCTTGTCGATGGCGGCAAAGAGATAGGGAGGGAGGGTTTTGATTCGGGTGGCCACTTCAATGGGGAAACCAGACATGCGAACAGGCTCCTTTCGTCAATCGATCGGTAAGTCTAAAGCCGTCAAGTCGTCAGGTCATCAAGTCTTCAAGTCGGGGTGGGATTCCGCAGACTTTCGACTTGATGACGTTCGAACGTTTCGACAAGAGGAGTTAAGACTACAGCAGGAATGAGGCTGCAATCAACGCTAAGAAGCGAGGAGGTGGCTGATGAGCCGGTCCGCCACCTTGTGCAGGGCAGGAAGGTGCGGTAGCGCCGTCGCCGTGATTTCCTGTGCCGTTACGCGCGCTTTCCTGAGGTCCGGCGCACATTCTCGGCATAACGAATCGATTCCGCCTTCTTCCATCTCCAGATGGAGCAGGAGCCCATAGGCGCGAGGGCCATAGCGAAAGGCCTGCAGCGGGGCAATGTCAGAGCCAGCCAGCGGGATGCAATCGTCAGGCAGGTCGAAGATTTCTCCGTGCCACTCGAAGACTTCGAACGTTTCAGGACATGAGCTGAACACTGGATCTTGCTGACCTTCCTTGGTCAGGTGGATCGGCGTCATCCCGATTTCAAGTTTTTTGCCTGGCCGGACCGTCGCTCCCAAGGCCTTCGCCATAAACTGACTGCCCAGACAGATTCCGAGCACCGGCTTGCCCGCCAGGAGCGCTGACCGAATAAATGAGGTTTCGTCCGCAATCCAGGGCTGGGGATCGTTCACGGACATAGGCCCGCCCAGGACGATCAGGAGGTCTCCCGCATCTTGAGGCAGCCCTTGCAAGGGAACCAGATAGGACTCGATCGTGACGCCACGTTTGGCGAGGGAGGCAGCAAAGGCGCCAGGGCCTTCAAAGGGGACATGTTGGAGGCAGACCGCGCGCATTGACACCTCGGGGCCGTCGAACTAGGCTTTGGCTGTGGTAGGTTCGAGAAATACCCGATTCGGGTGGGGACTGCAAGCTGAGGCTTGCGACGAACATCGTCTCAAAGGTCGTGATGGACGCCCGCTGTTTCTGGATTTATACTGGGCCGAGGGTTGGCGGACTTTTCCGACAGCCTGCGACGTGGAGGAGTGATGGCATTTCCGTCTGACGATCCCGCACAGATACAGATCCAGCTGGAGCTGGAGGGGTTGAAACGCACGCTGCAGTGGACAGCCATCCAGCAGGAGCAGTTGCTGGATCGTCTGGACTTGTTGCGGCGCGAGAATGTCCGTTTGCAGGATCGCGTGGAAGAATTAGTGCGCGAGGTCGAAGGGCTCAAGCAGCAGCAGCCCTTGTTTTAGCCGTTCGTTACGCGAGGGCTTCTCCGTTGGCATGTTCCGACAGACGCGTGCCGTTGCTGTGAGCATAGGCGGCGCCGTTTCCATTCTTCACGGTACTGGCATGGGCCTTCCCGTTCTTCTCGTTCACACATTCCACTAAGACCCAGAACCGCAAGGGGTTCACGCTTTGCTTCCGGGCGACGTGCAACGACGTGCCTTCGAGCACCGTCTGGAGGGAGAGGTCCGTCCGCCATCCCAAATGTTTCGTGACCGGCGAGATGACTCGCTCCATTGCGGCGATGATCTTATTGTCGGTGCTGAAGTGGTTGAGCATGAT
Source organism: Nitrospira lenta (assembly GCA_945905765.1). Lineage (GTDB taxonomy): Bacteria > Nitrospirota > Nitrospiria > Nitrospirales > Nitrospiraceae > Palsa-1315. The sequence goes on along the minus strand of CAMDPZ010000004.1, from coordinate 1,183 downwards.
GATGCGCCCGCCCGGCCGGCAGACACGGACCATTTCATTGATCAGCTTGCGGTAGTCGGGCACGGCGGTAACGACGTAGGCTGCCACGACGGTGTCGAAGCTATCGTCTGCGAAATCCATGGCGCCGGCATCCATCCGGTGGAGCTGCACATGGTCCATCCGGTGTTCTGCCGCCCGCTGCCGCGCTTTCTCCAGCATGCCTTCCGAAAAATCGATGCCGACGATTTGACAGTGGCGCGGGTACATCGGCAGGGCCAGCCCGGTGCCGACTCCCACTTCAAGGATTTTTTCGTCAGGCTGGACATCCAGATTCCGGATGACCGATTCACGTCCCTCGTGGAACACTTTGCCGAAAATCCGATCGTAGATCCCGGCGTAGGACGTATAGACTCGTTCAACTTTTGCTAAATCCATCTCACCTCCGACTCCACAGCTTGTGCAATTTACAGGACCCAGCCGAAGCAGGGATGATGCGAAGATCGCAGCTCCAGTGGGGGGAATTTGTACGGCAGAGCATTCGACTGGAGCGCGGAGCCCCGCCTGCACTGCAAGCCGCGCTACTGTAGCCAACTCGCCGTGGTGAGTCAACAGATACCCTCGGTTCCGTGACTTGATTCAGGCCGGGCCCCTATGGGATAGGTACGAGCATGATCCTCGCTGGTTTCTTCGCCGGTATCTTATGTCTCGGTCTCATTCTTGGAGACTGGCTCTACTTCGTGCGTCTCACGCCGGACGCGAGCCGGTATGGATGCGGAGTGGCCCGCACGCAGGATCGCTTCACCCGGACGACGATGGCGCAGCTGGCCGATCGGTTCGATGCGGGCGGCCTCTTGACCCTGCCGCATGGGACCGCGCGGTTCTTTCCTTCTCTCAACCAGATTGTGATTCGTCAAAAATACCGGCTCTTCGCAATCGGGTTCCGAACCTTGTGGCCGTTAAAGGGGTTGATCGCCCTCGCTCCCGAAGGCGACGAAATCTCGGTGCTCTACCGAAAGCTCACGCCCTGGTCGTCGGCTCTGTTCACCGGTATCTGGTTCGTTCTGGTGCTGGTCGGCACAGTGGGGGCTTTGATTGCTTTGTTCCTGGAAGGCGAACTGAGCTCAGCCGGCGGAGTCGTGTTGGCCTTCGGGATTGTCGGGTTGGGGCTTGTGTTTGTACTATCCGGGGCGATTACAGTGGTCTT